>NZ_JAGSYF010000005.1 GCF_025685645.1 Edaphobacter bradus | reverse complement strand
TGATCCAGGATGGGCGCACGCATTTCGCGGCCGCGCCGCCTTCGAACATGGCCAAGTCCTCAAACTGATCGCTGGCCTTCGCTAGCTCGTAAAGCTTTCCGGTTTTGCTAGCTCGTGATCTGTCGGCTTCTTTCTTGTTTCCCCCCGGGGCATGCCCCGGGGGAAGAATTGGTTGCCGTGCAAGCGTGTCACCTTGGGTAAGCGGTCATGCTGGCAACATCACTTGACTGCCCGCTGGAGGGGCCGTTTCAACCGAAGGCCCGGAACGCATATTTACTTCAAAGGTAATTTGAAGTAACGTCCGGGCTGGTAATACTATGTCTCATGCTAAGACGTCGCGCGGCGCTGAGCCCAGAAGATTCTGTGGGAGCCCTTCTCCGGTACTGGAGGAGCGCTCGCCGCCTCAGTCAACTCGCGCTTGCGACTGAGGCGGAGGTTTCGTGTCGGCACTTGTGTTTTCTTGAAACCGGACGCGCGAGCCCAAGCCGCGAGATGGTGCTGTTGCTGTCTCGCGTCCTCGATCTGCCCCTCCGCGAACGCAATACACTTCTACTGGCCGCTGGGTTCGCACCGATGTATCCGGAGACGACGCTGGAGGCACCAGAACTGGCCCCGATCCGCGGCGCGCTCGACGCGATTCTTAGTCAACAAGAGCCATTTCCGGCGGTCGTGATGAACCGCTATTGGGACATTCTGCGCACGAACGAAGCGGCGACCCGCTTTTTTGACTTCCTTCTCGGTGAGCGCGCGTCGACCGCGCCAAGCAACGTCCTGCGGATGATATTCGACCTCGGCGCGGTGCGCCCGTACGTGGCAAACTGGGACGCGGTCGCGGAGTCGCTCGTTCAGCGCGTGCACCGAGAGTGTGTTGGCGGTGTCCCAGACGGACGCACTCGGGCGCTACTCGCTGAACTCCTGGCTTATCCCGGCGTGCCGCGAACCTGGCCAGACCCCGGTACGCCGATGATCCCGGTGCTGCCGGTGAGTTTCGTCAAAGGAGATAAGCGCTTCAACTTCTTCTCAACCGTGACGACACTCGGCACGCCCCAGGACATTACGGTGCAGGAGATTCGGATCGAGTGCTTCTTTCCCGCCGACGCTGCGACGGAGACTGCGGCCAGACAGCTGATCTCTGCATCGACAACGGCGGCATAAAGCTCTCTTAGGGCAGGCCTAAGCAGGGAGTTTCCACCAGAACTGACATCATGCGTCGATTGGTGAAGCGGTTGAGGCCACGGTCGAAGCTTGTCGGCGTCCCGCTCTCGTGATCGCGCCGGCCATTCTGAGTGCCATAGACACCTTCCTGCGACTCACAGTCGGTTGGTCTGCCGCAGATTTACATGCCCGAAGGGAAAACGTTTCGTCCGGCTATGTCTCTGTGCTCGCTGCGATTGTCTCCAAAGGTTCAACGCCCTGGTGCGATCGAAGTGGATGACCGCATCGAACTGATCCGAGAGCCGCGCTTCAAAATAGTAAGGGTGTTGCAGCGCCTGGACGAAGGCCGAGTGAGGACCCTGTTTCTAGACACATTACAGGATGGCGAGACTATCGAATGCGGCTGTCGCGGAAAATGGCTTCGAGAGTGCAACGCCAATGCGAGCGCTGTGCGAGTTTTAGCCTTCCACTGGGCCCGATTGATGACCTGATAGCACGAAAGGCGCTGCTCAGCGGTGCTAAGATCCATAGCTCCAGAAGGCGGTTCGTATTACGAAAACAAGAAGGTGGGAGCTCTCTTGCGGTACTGAAAGTGTGCAGGTTCGGCAAGGGTGACGTCTATTACTTTCTCCGAAAGACGGGTCTACTAAGTTGAGAGTGGTGTATCGTTGTCGAACTCAACGCGTTCTGGAGGAGCAGTAAAATTTGCATACCCGGATAATTATTGATCTCTTGGCTTTGTTGGTGCTCGCCAACGGCACTCCCGTCATCATCAATAGACTAATGGGCACGCGTTTGTTATACCCCATCGACGGCGGCCTCACCCTTGCTGATGGTCAGCCTTTGTTTGGGCCGTCGAAGACTCTGCGTGGATTGTTCTTTTCACTTTTGGTCACAGCTACTGGCGCTTTGTTGCTGGGGATGGGTTGGAGACTCGGAGTCGTTATCGGTGCTATCGCCATGGGGGGCGATTTATTTTCCAGCTTTTGCAAGCGCCGTTTGCGTTTGGTTGCGGGTAGCCGAGCCACTGGCCTCGATCAAATCCCCGAGTCGCTGTTCCCAATACTTGCATGCCGTCCCGCTTTGTCATTGACCGTACTGGACATCGGTGTAACGGTTGCGATCTTTCTGGTGGGCGAGATGATCTTGTCGGTTTTGTTCTTTAAATTGCGCCTTCGCGAGCGCCCCTACTAGGAACTCGCACGGGGCTCCGCCCGCACCAAGTGATGAAGGGTGATTTCAGGAGGACAGTTGAAGCGGGCAGCGACGATTGAAGATCCCACACCGACCGAGGTATAGCCAACCATCCCACAGTGTTTCCAGGGGCCGGCGCCCATATGCCTCGGCAAAACTGCATCCAGCGTGATCGGAATCGACCCGGGCAGACATATCTGGCCTCCGTGGGTATGCCCGCTCAGCATCACTGAAAAGCCAGCATGCGCTGCTTGCCGATAGATTTCCGGAGTATGTGAAAGCAGAATGGAAACCTCACCGTGCGGAATCGCACCGGCCGCCTTTTGGATATTGTCCGCGCGATAGTAGTGGGCATCGTCAACCCCAGCCAAATAAATACTCTCATCTCCACGGACAAGCGCCTCGGATTCATTCAGCAGCATTCTGATTCCCATCGCTTCCATCTCTGGCAACATTTTGATCGTGTCGTGATTGCCCAGCACTCCATATATAGGTCTTCGCAGGTGGTTACACACATGTGCGAGGCCATCAAGGGCCGCACCGAAAGCGCCAAAAGTCTGTCCCCGGAAGTCACCTGTCAGCACGCAAACGTCGTAAGTCAAATCGCGCACAATCTCCACCAACCGTCGCATCGGCCCGGGATTCAGATCTACATGTAAGTCACTAATCTGTAGAATCGACACTCCATCAAAGAGCGAAGGAAGCTGCTCTAGTTCGATCCAGTTGTGCCGCACCTGAATGCGTTCTGTGTTCCTGTGTCCACGGCCATACAACCCTGTCATCTTGAGGGCAATTCGAAGCATGGAGTGTGTGGAATACCAATTCTCGGGGTGAAAAAAGTTAATCCCGTGGCCGAAGATGGCTTCGTGATCTTTTTCGATTCCGAGGCGTTGCCTCGCGTGGACAAGTCCGAGCCGCTGCTCCAGCTTTTCGCTAATATTTTGATCCTGCCCCATGGGCGACTCCCCAACCTCGCGAAGTTCACAGATCAAGATACAGTTCTTCGAGGCGGACGATGGCGACCAGGCACAGAAGATGGGATCGGTGAAGGACATCCAGTCGCACTTACGTCACTCGCGGCCCGATACCACGGCCAGAGCTGCGGACAGCGTACGGGAGATGGTCGGATCGGTCTACTTAATGCTCATGAACGGAGGAGAAGAAAACATATTGCTACCGATCGCTACCAATATCATCTCGGAAGAGCTCGCCCTAAGTTGTTGATTTAGACGGTGGGCACAGCAGGATTCGAACCTACGACTTCCACCGTGTAAATCTAGCCAATACTAATGGAATCAATGGCTTACACAGAGCTGAGAGGTGCTGAAGGGAACATTGGGAGCATTTTCTTAAATAGAGTGCCCCTATTTGCGCCCTTGTTTCTATCTAGCTGGCCACCATTCGTGGGCGAGAGTCGGCTGCCGACAGAGACAAAACAGTAACGCTGTTCAACCGCAGTTTGCAGGCTGACACCTGTTGAGCGCACCATAGGCCTTGCCGGTTGGTCGCCAGACCAGCTGGCAATACTGCCTACGCGCTATTCACATCTCAGGCCCAAAATGCCCCCGGCCATCAACCGACCGGCGCTTTTCCCTTGAGTGAACATGATCGCACTTGCATTCCGAGCAGTAAGAAGGCAAGATCACAGCGTTCCATTAGCTCCACGTCTATCTGCCGAGCTATCTTGTGAAGACCTAAATGCGCTCGCGGCGTATCAGATAGACAGGAGACGAACTAGTGCAAGACCACATCGGAGAAGTCGTTTTAGGACTGCTCATGTCAGCCCTTTTCATCCTCATCTGGCGGCGTCTGGATAACATCGACAAGACGCCGGTCACCGTACAGGGCGACCTCAAGCAGTTCTACGGTGGGCATGACTCAAGCAATGGGTAATCCAGGCCTTTATCTTTTCGCTGTCGAACGGGCGCAACAGGTCGATCGGAGGGTGCGCGGCGAGAGCGAATACGTCGATCTGGCCGGCACGCTCGGAACTCCAAGAAGGGCTAGTATCGAGCCTCAATGAGTGCATTGCCCTGTTCGCAACAGTTGACATCGCATCCCGGTGAGCGCATTCCTCAATCCTAGCCGGCTCATTGTTACCAATCCACTCGATGAGTGAATCGCCGATTTATCACTCGCAGAGAAGGTCTGACTGAGATCGGTGAAGGCAAGCCCGTTCATGGGTACTGGGTCAAGGCCGTCTGCCCTTCACTTCAGCGTCGCATACTCGGCCCTGCCCTGCTTGAGAGCAGGAAGATCGGGGTCGGCGTCTTTCCAGAGAGTGGGGAACTCCTGGTACGCGGTTCTGGCCTTGTTCTTGTCTCCCGACAGCGCATAGCCCCTTCCCAAATGGAGGTACGCGAGCGCGCCGGTTGGGAAGGTCGCCACGACCCCGCGATGATCGATGATTTTCTGAAATCTCGCCAACTGAGAATCAAGGCCGAAGTCCTCGCGATGTTCGGGCACACGTGACATCTGTCATATCGCTTTGCTGACGTTCGGCACTACTGGCAATCCACAGCCTGGCTCATCCTTGGTCATGTAAGAGAGATCATTCCTCTATTCACAGGAGAGACGCATGCCAGCAACAGCACTTCTACCGGTCAGCGAGAAGTTGAGCTTGGAGCCCGTGGACGCACTCAGGACACCCACGCTCACACCGGCGCCCATCGCTATGCTGGACAACATCACCAAGCGCTATCAGTCCACGACAGCACTCGACGGCCTCTCCCTAGCCTTGCACCCTGGTGAAGTCGTCGCCCTCCTCGGCCCCAACGGCGCGGGCAAATCCACCGCCGTCCGCCTGATGCTCGGCCTCGCCACCCCCACATCGGGACAGGTCCGCATCTTCGGCAGCGATCCCCGACTCGCCCTCACCCGAACCCGCATCGGAGCAATGCTGCAGGTCGCCCGCATCACCGAGACCATCAAGGTCCGCGAGCACATTGACGTCTTCTGCAGCTACTACTCGCGCCCGTTGCCCTTCGCCGAGATCGTCCGCATCGCCCACCTCGAAGGCATCGAAGACCGCATGTTCGGCCAGCTCTCAGGCGGCCAAAAGCAGCGCGTCCTCTTCGCCCTCGCTCTCTGCGGCGATCCCGACCTCATCTTCCTCGACGAACCTACCGTCGGCCTCGACATCGAATCCCGCCGCGGTCTCTGGCAGCAGATCCGCACCCTCGCGGCCCGCGGCAAGACCGTCCTCCTCACCACCCACTACCTCGAAGAGGCCGAAACCCTCGCTCATCGCATCGTCGTCATCAACAAAGGCCGCGTCGTCAGCGAAGGGACCGCTGCCGAGATCAAGCGCATGAGCGGAGGCCGCCAGATCCGCTGCCACACCTCACTCCCGCCAGACTTCATCCGGACGCTGCCGAGCGTCACCTCCGTCGTCGAGAACACTGGCACCACCACCGTCACAGCCCAGCACGCAGAGGTCGTCATCCGCGAGATGCTGCTCCGCGACGAGAGTCTCAGCGGTCTCGAGATCGCCAGCCCCGCCCTCGAAGACGCCTTCCTTGCCCTCACAAAAAACTAAGCCAGTTACAAATTCGACCCACACGCGATCATCGCCAACCATCGACCAGCAACCGAAAAGCAGTAACCGCCCTTTGGAGCCACTATGTCCACCCCGACCATCGCTTATCCCGCCTCCCCGCCAGCCAATGCCAATGTACTGCGCATCTTCCGCAAAGAAACCAAATACGAGTTCCTCAAGCTCCTTCGCACTCGCTCGTTCTCGCTCGCCATCGTCGGATTTCCCGTCATGTTCTACGTCCTCTTCGGCATCGCCAATCGCCACTCTTACGAAGGCAACGTGCATATCGCCAAATACATGCTCGGCGGCTACGCCTGCTTCGGTCTGATAGGCGCAGCGTTATTCGGCATCGGCGTCGGCATGGCCGGCGAACGCGCCGCTGGATGGCTGGAGCTGAAACGTGCCAGTCCCATGCCCGTTCCAGCCTATCTCTTTGCAAAGTGCGCTAGCGCCGTTGCCCTCGGCCTCATCATCGTCAGCGTGCTCACCACCATCGGTGTCATCTTCGGCCAGGTCTCGCTTACCGCATCTGAATTCGCGCGCATGATGGCACTCACTGCAGTCGGCTCCATCAGCTTCGCCAGCATGGGCCTGCTGCTTGCGCTGATCATCCCGGCCAACGCCGCTCCCGGCATCGTGAACCTCATTTATCTCCCCATGTCCTATCTCAGCGGCCTCTGGGTTCCACTGCGCTTTATGCCGCACTGGCTGCAGAGTTTCGCGCCTGCGCTGCCCACCTACCACCTCTCGCAATTGATGCTGAGCATCTTCGGCTACCAGGACTCAATGCCCGTAGCCAAGCACTGGAGCGCACTCGCTGGATTCACCATGGTTATGCTCGGCCTTAGCTGGTTCATCTTCCACCGCCGGGAGCAAAACGCATAGCCGGGAGCAGAACTCCTCGTTGCGCGACAACTCCTGATCCCCACGGCGTAAACTGCACAGGAACACTCCATGAGTGGCACCATCCCCATCTCGACGCAGCGTTGGCGCAACTGGACCTGGATCTGGCTCGCCTACACCGGCTTCCTCTTCATCGATCCCATCTTTGAACCGAGCTTGCGTCTGTGGCTCGCGACCCTCGCCGCCTTCGTAACCTTCCTTGGCATCTTCGCCGCTTTCGTTCGTTTGAGCGACGAGGGCCGTCCCGCCCGTTACTGGATGATCGCCGCCACATTCCTCCTCGGCCTCATCACCTTCCCTTGGAACCCGGGCGCATCCAGCTTTTTCATCTACGCGGCCGCCTTCCTCCCATTCAGCATCGAATCCACTCGTCGCGCTCTCGCCCTCTTCGTCGCCGGATCCGTCCTCATCGTCGCTGAAGGCTATTATTTCAACTCACCCGGCCACCTCTTCCATATCCACTGGCCCAACGTCTTCATCGCCATCTTCCTGCTCATGGTCATCGGTTGCGGGAACATCGTCTTTGCCGAACAAAAACGAGCCGACTGCAAGCTGCGCGCCGCGCAGGAGGAGAACGTCGCGCTCGCCGCCGCCGCCGAGCGCGAGCGCATCGCCCGCGATCTCCACGACGTCCTCGGCCACACGCTGTCAGTTATCGTACTCAAGGCTGAGCTCGCTAGGCGCCTGATGCAGCTCGATCCGCAACGGGCCGCAGAGGAGATCGCCGATGTCGAGACCACCGCCCGCACTGCCCTCGCCGAGGTCCGCGAAGCCATCGGAGGCTACCGCTCCCAAGGCCTCGCTGCCGAGCTAGCCCAGGCGCGTCGCACCCTCGACGCAGCAGGCGTCACCTTCACTTGGGAAGCTCCGCCCGAAGGCCTGCCCGCACTCACGCCGACAGAAGAGACGGTACTTTCCCTCTCCGTGCGCGAGGCCGTCACCAACATCGTCCGTCACGCGGAAGCCACGCACTGCACGATGCGCCTCGCCACCACCTCCGACGGCTACTACGCGCTGCTGGTCGAGGACGACGGTCGCCACGCCATTCGGCAGGAGGGCAATGGTCTCCGCGGCATGCGCGAGCGAGTCAGTGGACTGGGCGGACGCTTCTCCATCCGTTGGGACCGTGGCACGCACCTGCTCATCGAATTGCCCATCACCTCACAGCAAGGCACCCCCGCATGACACCCGCCCACAAACCCGATGCCAGCTCAAGTTCAGCCAATAACAAGATCCGCGTGATCCTCGCCGAAGATCAGGCCATGGTGCTCGGAGCGCTCGCAGCGCTGCTCGAGATGGAGCCCGACATCACCGTCGTCGCGCGCGCCGGCACCGGCCAAGCCGCCCTCGATGCCGTCATTAAATACGCCCCCGAGGTCCTGGTCACAGACATCGAGATGCCACAGATGACCGGCCTCGAAGTCGCTGCGGCATTGCGCTCCAGTCAACCCGCCGTCCGTTGCATCATCCTCACAACCTTCGCCCGCCCCGGCTATCTCCGCCGCGCGCTCGACGCCGGGGCTCGCGGCTATCTTCTCAAAGACCATCCAGCCGCCGAGTTGGCCGACGCCGTCCGCCGCGTCCACCGCGGACTCCGCGTCGTTGACCCCGCCCTCGCCACCGAGGCCTGGAGCGCCGAACTCGACCCGCTCACAGATCGCGAGCGACAGATCCTACAACGCGCCGGTGATGGCCGCTCGTCCCCCGAGATCGCTTCCGAGCTGCATCTCTCCGAGGGCACTGTACGCAACTACCTCTCCGAGGCCATCGCCAAACTTGGCGCGTCCAACCGCGTCGATGCAGCCCGTATCGCCCGCGCCAAAGGTTGGCTGTGATGACTGAAGCGGCCGCGTCAGTAGATGGCCAGCGGTATCCAACAATCACTTGGAGTTCCTGTTAGCCAGTTGGTCCAGCCTCATAACAGGCCCGCAACTTATCACAAAGCCGAGCTCTCACGAACTTGCGAATCGTAACCCAAAAGAGTGTGGGTTACGGGCCGAATGCCGAATAGTTGATAAGAAGGCAATTTTTCACCAGTTGAGCTGAGAAAGTGGCCTTCAGGTCTTGAACGCAATCGAACTAGTTATGGCGACCTAAGTTCGAATCGGCTTTGCGTGATGCGAGATTGGTGAACCAATTAGGATTCCTCAATCGAAGAGACCCCTGATAGTAGGCTCTTCCCCTCTAGCGTTCTTTTGATCGCTCGCGAGTGTCACTGCCATCTCTTCATTCGGCAAGATCCGTAAAAGATGGACCGGGGGCCGTTCGCTCTCTTCAAGCCACTCCTTGAAATCGCGAGGCTCCAGCACGACCGGCTGACGATCGTGGATCGCCTTCATAACGCTATTTGATTCGCTGGTGAAGATCGAGAACGTCTTCTCCCATTGGTCTGTCTTCGGGTTCTTCCACGGAGCCCAGACACCGGCCATCCCGAAGAGCGTACTCCCAGGGACTGTGATCTCGTATTTCGATTTTGGCGACTTTTTCGTCCCCTGCCACTCGAAGAACGAGGATGCAGGTACGATGCAACGGTTCTCGGCAAACTTTTCCTTCCAAAAGCTCGTCTTGGTGACGTCCTCAGACCGCGTATTGAACAGGAAGCGGTCGGGCAGTTTGAAACCCCATCGCATAACGGTAAGACCGCGTTCGCCGTCATCATTCATTCGGACAACCGGTTGAATCGAGCCCGGAGCGCAGTCATTGTCTTCTGCAAAGTCGACCTCATCAAGGCCGCCCTTCACGTTGAATGCCTCTGCGATCCGCTGCTTATCGCCCCGTCTGCCGTACCTTCCGCACATCGACCTCCACCTCGAAATCAACCTACCACCGATTGAGGCGATGGGGAACGAAGGCCATCAATGAAAGTCATGGGAACTCAAGTTCAGATCACTGCTGGAAAGCGCCGATAGACGAACGGCTTTGACATGAATGACGCCATCCTGATTCTGGAGGGGACCTTCGACCAGCAAGAACTTGCTTCGCGTGACCACTAGGCGATCCTGCTCATATAGATCAGGTGTAACGATGACGTTGGCGATGCCTGTCTCGTCTTCCATCGAAAGAAAGATGAAGCCTTTCGCTGTGCCAGGCCGTTGACGCGCGATCACGCAGCCAGCGGTTCGCACAAACAGCCCATCGCGACAGAGGCGGAGGTCTTCTGAGGACAAAATACCCTGTGACCGCAGCTCACGACGCCGGTAGTGCATGGGGTGTTTGCCAACAGTCAGTCCTGTGCCTGCGTAGTCAGCAACCAGCCGTTCCTCCGTATTCATCTGGTGGAGGGGCAGGCTCTTATCTTCTTCGCGTAGCCAGTCGCTTTGTTGCCGCAGAAGTGGACCTTCCGGTTTGCCGGCCCACTCTACTTGCCATAGAGCGTCACGACGATGTGCGACTCCTTCGATCTGATTCAAGGCACCGATGCGGGCCAACAAGGTCAGTTCTTTCCGGTTCAGCATCGGAACCCGCAGCGTGACATCATCAGTCGATCGAAATGACCCATCTTGCTTACGAGAGGCGATCAAGGCATCGGCGGCTTGGCTTCGGAGGCCCTTGGCGTAGCCCAGGCCCATTCGCATCGTGAGCGTACCATCTTGTTCGTGTTCAACCGTGCAACTCCACTCCGATACCTGAATGTCGATGGGTTTTACACGGAGGCCGTGTCTTTGTGCATCTTTCACCAATACAGCCGGCGAGTAGAAGCCCATCGGTTGGTTGTTCAGGATGGCGCAGGTGAAGGCGGCAAGGTACTTCACTTTGAAGTAAGCCGACGCGTAAGCGATCAGAGCGAAACTGGCCGCGTGTGACTCCGGGAAGCCATAGAGCGCAAAGGAGCTGATGTGCTGAACAATATTGTCCTGCGTCTTCGTGTCGATACCGTTGGCCGTCATGCCAGCGCGGAGCTTGACCTCGAGATTCTTCATCCGCTCCCAGGAGCGGCGCATCCCGACAGCACGTCGCAACTCTTCGGCCTCCGCGCCAGAGAAGTTCGCGACCGTCATGGCCATGCGAAGCAACTGCTCCTGAAAGAGCGGCACGCCTAATGTGCGTTTCAGCACGGGCTCGAGCGTGTGATGAGGATATGTGACCTCCTCTCTCTTCTGCCGCCGCCGCATATATGGGTGCATCATCTGGCCCACGATCGGGCCTGGCCGAATGATGGCAACCTGGACCACAAGGTCGTAGAAGCGATCAGGACAATTCCGTGGCAGAGAGGCCATCTGCGCACGGCTCTCGATCTGGAACATGCCCACAGTGTCGGCCCTCTGGAGTGTGCGATAGACTTCTTCGTCTTCAGGCAACTGCGCCAGATCCACCCTGTCACCATAGTGTTCGGGAATCAACTCCAGGCAGTCTTTGATGACTGCCATCATGCCGAGGCCGAGCAGGTCTACCTTGATGATGCCAAGATCTGCGCAGTCTTCCTTGTCCCACTGGACCACCGTCCGTCCGGGCATCGAGGCCCGCTCCAGAGGTACAACCCGATTCAATTGGCCCTGGCAGATCACCATACCGCCCGAATGTTGGCCGAGATGGCGCGGCAGGTCCTGAATCCTCATGCAGAGTTCGAGGTATTTGGCGATGCGCGAATGGTGGATATCGAAGCCTGCGTTTTGAAAGGAGTGCGCCATCGTATCGTTCTTGCCGCGCCACTCCCAATTGCTCACCAGGCTCGATAGCCGGCCCAAAGACTCTTGGTCGAAGCCAAGTGCCTTGCCAACCTCACGCGCAGCGGACTTACCCCGGTAGGTAATCACGTTGGCCGTCATGGCGGCGCCCAGTTCGCCGTAACGCTGATAGACATACTGGATCGCTTGCTCGCGCTTCTCTTCGGACGGCAGGTCGAGGTCGATGTCGGGCCATTCACCCCGGCTCTCGCTCAGGAATCGCTCGAAGAGCAGCTCCATGCCGACCGGATCGATCGCTGTAATTTCGAGGGCATAGCAGACGGCAGAGTTTGCTGCACTACCGCGCCCCTGAATCAGAATGCCGTTACGCTTGCAGAACTGAACGATGTCCCAAACAATGAGGAAGTATCCGGCAAAGCCGAGCCTTGCGATCAGCGCCAGCTCATGCTCTACCTGCTTCTTCGCGTGTTCCATCAGGGTGGCGTCATTCTTTGGACCGTAGCGTCGCCGCACGCCTTCCTCAGTGCGCTTCCGCAGAAAGCTGTCCATCGTCTCGCCATCCGGCACTGGATAGCGTGGAAACTCATATCCAAGATCGTTCAGCTCAAATTTCAGGCGAGAAGAGAGTTCGATTGTGTTCTCTGTTGCTCCGCGCACATCGCGGAACAGAATCGCCATCTCGCGTGCTGTGCGGAGGTAACGCTGGCTATTAAGAGCGAGAAGACGCCCCGCACAATCGAGTTCAGTGTGATTACGTACTGCGGTGAACAGGTCCAAAATCTCCCGGTCATACGAAGTCGCATATCGCACGCCATTCGTCGCAAGCACCGACAGCTTCAAAGAACGTGCGATGCGAATGGCAGCCTGGTTCCGCCATTCCTCTTCGCGCTCATGGTGGCGTTGCAGTTCGACATAAACATTCTTAGGCCCGAAGATGCCTATCAATCGCTCGACAGCCTCACGGCCTGCTTCTTCGCCGCCGCGCATCAAGGCAGATGCCAATGGGCCTTCGTCGCCGCCAGTCAGGCATACCAGGCCAGAAGCGTATTGTTGGAGATCATCAAGATTAGCTGCGCCCTCCTGCTTCGTCGTTTCGCGCATCTTGAACCGAGTGATGAGCTGACAGAGGTTCTGGTAGCCTTCACGCGATTCGCACAGTAACGGAAGACGGGCAGGCTCGACAACATGCTGATGCGGCAGCCATGCCGGTGGGGTGAGGCGTAGACCTAGACTTGACACCACGACCTCCGCTCCAACATGAGCGCGAAGATTATTCCTCTTCGCACTGGTATGAAATCTAGCGACTCCGTAGACCCCATTGCGATCGAGCAGAGCCATCGCTGGCATCTCCAACTCGACAGCGCGGTCCACGAGCTTTTCTGGCTGAGAAGCACCTTCCAGGAAGCTGAAGGCACTGGCGGCATGCAGTTCGATGTAACGCTCAGTCATAGAACGCCGCCATCTGCCATTGGTTCCGCATGAGGTCGCGCATCATACAGCAGCAGAGCATCCCTCCGTCCTGCGACCGCGCGACCAGATCCCATTGTTCGAAGCCCCAGAGTGGCTGGTTCCACCAGTCACCCTCGACAAGCCACGGGCCGTAAGCGTGCTCTACTGCGTAGCGGCGCTCTCGAAAGAAAAACATCGCTGGCCGTGAGTTTCGCAAGGTGACCGAAGCTGTCTCCGGCGGACGAAGCTGCCGCATGGAGGCACGCGGCTGTGGAGAGGCAACCAGAGCAGAGTCGCCAGACGGCACGGTGAAGAGCTCCATACGAAAACCATCAGTCGCATGGGTATCCTGAAGCACGGCTCGGCCAACATTGTCCTCGCCGACGATTGCTCGGATTCGAGCCAATGTCACGTCCAGCCGCGCTGCCTCCGGTAGCTGCGGCGAGAAGAGACCAAGCTGCACCTTGCTCGTACTACCTGGCTCTGCGTGAAGGGCAACGGCAAGGATGGAAGCCTGCGGTGGGTGCGCTTCAAGGTCGAGATGCAGCAGTTTGATCCATAGCTGCTTGTCGTTCGATGGCAGCGCAGGACGCACCGTCCGCGTATGTGTTTCTCGACCATCCAGCGTGAGAGCGACGGTGATGGTGGCCAGGGCGAGAATACGAACTCTGGCACGCAGGATTAGTTGATCGAGCATGACACCGATCACGAACATCAGAGAGTCCAGCAGTTCCACAGGCGAATCCAACTCAAGCCGCTCATCCAGAGTGAAGGGAGGCTCGATCGGCTGGAACAGATGCGGCAGTTCTCCACGTGCCAATTGGCGAAAGCGTTTGCCGTCCTGCCCCATGCGAGCGATCAGCTCTTTCTCCGGCAGCGCGGCCAGCATTCCAAGGTTATGAATCCCCCACAAAGCAAAAGTCTCTTCCTGCGTCTCCGTGAGATCGAGGACGGCTAACGGCAAAGATGACAGTGCGCTCGCTTCCTCTCCTGATGCGATCACTTTGATCGGAATGCGCGGGGACAGACCTCTGGCAAGGCAGATAGCCGTGTGGAAGTTGTGGCTAACTGTAACTCGGGCTGACATCCCAACTGCTCGCACGCGCTGCAAAAGGCTACGTGCTAGCATCTCCGGCTGGCCAAAGAGACTGCCTGTACCTGCGATGTCGATGCCACAGAGAAATGCCGCGTCTTCGCTGCGACCCTCAACGCGCGGTGAGAAGGCACCGGCACATTCAAGAAGAATGCTCTTCGCAGACGCCTCTGTTTTGTTTGAACGCGACAGCACGACAGATGCAGGAAAGGTATCGACCTCGACCTGAGTCATGCCGTACCGGATACCGAGCAGTCGTGCCCTGGTGTTGAGCGAACAGACCTGTTGTAACGGAGGCTCGCCCTCCGTCACGACGCAAGGCTTGTCTTGCAACTGAGGTCTGAGACGCAGAAGAGCCTGCGCGGGGAACTCCTTAGCATAGAGACACGCATACAGCTCGGCTGGATTGGTCATCTGCGACCTGCCCATGCGGTACAGCTATGCCAGGTTGCAGCGTTTATGCTTTGCGGCGGTTTCCGAAGAGGGATGACGTTCCCTGCAACCTCTGTGAAACGCCGGGCAACTTCGACGTGGGGTTTGATTCCAGTGAAGACAGTTGCTTCATCGCGGAGCGCATCCGCCGGCTGGAACCGAAGCAGCAGCTCGGCACTGCTCTTCGCGCAGGCGAACTGGGCTACCAGAAGGATGCTGGACTGTGTTCTCTCAGCAGCGGCGCGATACCGAAACCATGTCGCCAGTGGCACGCGCGATACAAACTCCGGCGCAAGACCTCCCATGTCCAGTACGATCGCGCTGAAGCCACCGCCCTGCAAAAGCAGGTCGGTTGCACGTAGCGCCTGCTCTATTCTCGACCAGGGCCTGAGCGCAGGCGATGGTCGAACGATGTTCGTCGTCGGCTCGCGACGGCCCCACTCGAGAGTCTCCTGCTTTTGCCGAATCCTGCGTTGCGGTTCCCCGCTGCGGGGAGCTGTTGCCTCCGGTCGCAGAAAGCCCCCGATCGCCTCGGAGAGCCCCTTGACCTCGCCTCGTGGATGCGGCCCAAATCCGCCGCCATGCAGACCCTTTTTCTCTGGAGGTGGCACAAGAAACTTCTCTGGTATGGAGAACCCGCCACCCGCTCGCTGGACACTCTTCTGCACTGCACCGCATCGTACCCACAACAGTCGTGCGAGATTGATGCCCGCCGCTGCCGCTGATGCAGGATCAAAGGCATTCGATACATCAACCCAAGCGCAGACCTTTGCCCCCTGTGTAATGCGCGAGAGAAACGAGAGCGCCACGGACGTACGTCCCGAGCATTCGGGGCCAACCAGCTCACTGATGGCTCCGACTGGCAACCCTCCATTGAGCAGTTCATCGAGCGTCTCGATCCCCGTAGACGAGACTGGCCGAACTATTTTCGGAGGCGGGGTGAGCGCCGAAGGAATCTTCCTAGCGAGTGTGGATTCAATTTGAAGCCGGATTGTCGAGGCATCAGGCATAAAGCAATTATATTCGCCTTATATTCGCCTATTCCCTTGGCCAAGTGTCAAATTTCTACTGCACCATATATTGTGCATACTATTTAGAATCAATGAGATCCCAGTTCGCTGCCGTAGGCGAGCCTTGCCAGCAAGCCAGGATTCGCCGGGGCCAAAGCCCGGAGCGAAGCAAAGCCAGTGCTTGTTGGCCGTGCTCGCGGAGCCAGCGCGAACGATGGCGCTGGCCGGCATTCTTGCTGGTCTGCGCGTCGGGGAGATTCTTGGCCTGCGCTGGCAGGACGTGGATCTCGCAAACCGCCCCATTCGGATTCAACAGGCCGCGTATCGCGGTTCGATTGGATCACCGAAGACCAAACGTACCCTTCCCCTACCAGAGTCCCTCGCAGCGGATTTGAGACGTCACTACGATGTCTCTACGCAACGCGATGGTCTGGTCTTCCCTACCCGTACCGGTATGCCTTTCAGCGACTCCAACCTGTTAGCCCGCCACCTCAAACCGGCTGGCAAGCAGATCGGGGCGCCCTGGCTTGGCTGGCATACCCTACGACGGACTCACGCAACCCTGCTCTCGCAGGCCGGAGCCTCTCCCAAAGACGCTCAGGCGCAGCTCGGGCACGCACACATGTCCACGACCATGGACATCTACACCCAACCGACTCCGACCCATCAACGCGCAGCAGTCGAGCGAATGGCTCAATTGGTGACGAATGGTGACGAGTTGGCCGCTCTACAGGGGGAACCCAGTTAGGCTCCCTTTGTATTCAATGATTTAGATGGTGGGCACAGCAGGATTCGAACCTACGACTTCCACCGTGTGAAGGTGGCACTCTACCGCTGAGTTATGCGCCCTGAATTGCTCAGGAAATGCGGCGGGGGAGCCTCCGCAGGCGACGTTGTATCAGTAGGATACCACCAGTCTCCGATGCCCGCCAGCGCGCCCGCCCGATCGACTCCTAACTGCTTGAAATAGCCGAGAATGATGGGCTGTCACGATTTACAATGAAAGCCGAGAATGCCCCCCCGTTCCCCTAGCCCCGGAGAGCCGCTGCGTGACGTTCTTCCCCTCTCCCCGAAGGACATGGCGGAAGATCCTCCGGAATTCAATGCAGAAACGCAACCCGGAGCCGAAGATGGGGTTAGCACCAGTATGGCAACGCTCGCGATCAGGCCCGGGCTACTTGAGAACCTCCAGAAGGCTGAAACGCAGCCGATGTCCGGCAAATTCAGCCAGATGGATGACGCCGCCATCATGCTGGAGCTTCGCTCCGGCAATATGGCTGGGTTCGACTTCCTGATTCAGAAGTACCGCAAGCCGATCATCCACTTCATGTACCGCATGGTGCACAATCAGGCGGTCGCCGAAGAACTGGCACAGGAAGTCTTCCTCCGCGTCTACCGTTCGCGCGAGACCTATCGCGCTGAAGCGCGATTCAGCACCTGGCTCTATCGCATTGCCACAAATCTCGGCGTCAACTACGTCCGCGACACGCGGCACGAGCGCAACGCCTCAACGGTCTACCTGGATGAGACAGACTCGGAGACCGGAACCACCGTCGATGTTGCCGATTCGACTCCGAACGTTGAGACAAACCTGCTCCGCAGTGAGCGTCTCAACGCCATTCGTCAACACGTCCTTGCCCTTCCCGAGCGCCAGCGCATGGCAGTGCTGATGCACAAGTACGAAGGGATGGACTACAAACAGATCGGCGAGATTCTGAAGCTAAGTGAATCCGCTACGAAATCACTGCTCTTCCGCGCATACCAGACGCTGCGCGGGAGGTTGAAGGAGTTTATTTAGCCCCGTTCGCGGGGCCTTGACGGACGCGTCCTTGACCTGTTGGACACGTCCAAACAGGAAGGATTAGAAAGGCTCACCATGATCTGCCGCGACTTGAAATCGACTCTCCCGGACCTGCTGCTCGACCCGTCAAATCCGTCGAACGCAGATGCCCGCGCGCATCTGGACACCTGCCCTGCCTGCCGTGAAGAGCTTCACTCTCTGGAGTCGACCTTCGCTCTGCTCGACACGTGGCAGGCTCCGGAGCCTTCGGCTTACTTTGACCAGAAGCTCGCCGTCAGGCTGCGCGAGGAGCAGGAACGTGAGCCGGCTGGCTGGCTGGAGCGCATGCACGCACGTCTGCTGTTCAATACCGGCCGGCAGTTCCGCCCGGCTCTGGCTGGCGCTCTGGCGCTCGTGCTCCTGGTCGGCGGTGGAAGCATTGCCAGCATCTCAGGCCTGCACCTCGGCAGGGCTGAGGTCTCAGCGACTGTGAATGACCTGCAGATCTTTGAGAAGAACGATCAGGTGATGCAGACCATGGATCTACTGGAAGACAACTCGGCGGACGACAGTTCGACCGCAACGCCCGTCAGCTAGTCTCCAGATTTTGAACGTCTTTTTTTTGTCGCGGAAAGGATTGAAAACGCAGTAAGCTCGGAGTGTTCAGAAGTTCTGGTTAATTGCGTCATTCTGCCTTCTTCTTTCGCTAACTCTCATGTCACCGTTCGCCCCATTTCGTCAAAGAGTTCCTGCAGGCCTCGCTGTGGCTCTGGCGCTTTTTGCCGCGTCCTCGGCCAGCGCGCAGCCCCCTAAGAGAGGGTTCGGCGGGCAGCATGCGTCCTCATCCTTTCAGGTGCACGCAGCGCAGGATCATGCGGCAGAGAAGGGGGCCGCCCAGAGGCAGGAGCACCTGTCGCAGTGGATGGAACGGCACAGCAATCTTCCTCTTGCGCAGCAGCAAAAGGCGCTCGAGAACGAACCTGGCTTCCGCGATCTTCCTTCTGCGACTCAGCAACGCATGCGCGACAGCCTGACCCAGTTGAATAACATGCCGCCGGAGCAGCGCCGGCGCATGCTGGCCCGCACCGAGGCGATGGAGCATCTGACTCCTCAGCAGCGCACGCAGGTGCGTGGCGCTCTCGGACAGCTCGGAAGCCTTCCGGTGGACCGACGCCGCATGGTCGCTCGTGCCTTCCGCGATCTGCGCGAGATGCCTGTGCCGCAGAGGCAGGCTATTTTGAACTCGGACCGTTTCCGCGGACAGTTCTCCGATCAGGAGCGCGGCACGATTTCGAATTTGCTTGCCGTGGAGCCGTATCTTCCGGTGCAACGGCCAAACGACAATCCCGAGTTCGGCAAGTAATAAAGCTACCTTGCCACAAAGGAGATAGCCGCCCGAAGGCGGCTATTTTCATTGCGGTCGGAGAGGGCGGGGCTATGGATGGAAGTGAACCGCCTGCCTTTGGCCCAGCTCCCGAGGATGCGCTTCACGGACAGACGATCAAGCCAATCAGGGTGAGGCGATACGATCGCTAAGTGGTGCAAGTCCGAGGTCAGTCTCCGGAGCGGCTCCCTTCCTCCATAGTGCTTGTATTCTGTCGTTGCATGACAGTGCTGCCCATCCCACTCGACAAGCCTACTGATACAACTTTTGGCTCAGACCTCTCTGTCCGCTTCACCCGCCAATGAGGGGTCTCCCCCCGGGTGCTTTTGCTTCAAAATATTGACAGGTAAAGACTTAGGTTCGGACTTATTCTGCAAAATATTCGAACTAAAGGGGTTAGGGGTCAAAATATTGAAAACAAATGAGTTGTTCGCATTGAGAAGAAACCCCCGGTCTTTGGCCGGGGCTTTTCTTTCCTATTTCCATTCTAGCGGATTGAGAGAAACTGCTCTGCCACTTTCTCCTGCAATATTTTTGCCATGTAAGCCATTATTTTTCTTCGACTTATTGATCGATTGCCCATGGATTCGAGGTGCCTGGGGCTTGACAAGGATTTTTGTTGGGAAATCGGCGACGGCGAAGGCAGGTACTTCGCCCCTGGCGTCGCTCAGGGCGCGGAATGAGGACAAGAAGAGCAATGGACGGAGGCGAAAAGCAGATCCCCTTCGGGGATGACAACAAGAACAGCAACTGCAACTGCAACTGCGACGGCAGCCTCAACAGCAAACGGCGACCTCAACTGCAAATGGCAGCGGCAACTGCAACTGCGAACGCAAAGGTCACTGAGGAAAGCGCGAAGTGCGCAAAGGGTGGTGGTAGCGCTTACTGCATGTGTGACTCCCTAGGTCTTTAGGACGTTCTTGAGGAGGAAGAGCACGTTTGCGGGGCGCTCCGCCAGACGGCGCATGAAGTAGGGGTACCACTCGGGGCCGAATGGTATGTAGACGCGGACTCCAAAGCCCAGTTTGGCCAGCTTGCGCTGGAGGTCGCGGCGGATGCCGTAGAGCATCTGGAACTCGAAGGCACTTGGCGGAAGGTGCTCCTCGCGGACGAAGGCGAGCATCTGATCGACGATGGCCTCGTCGTGGGTGGCCAGGCCGCAGAAGACGCCCGAGGTGGCGAGGCGCTTCATGAGCTTGACGTAGTTGTCGTCGACCTCCTGCTTGAGCGGAAAGGCGATCTGCGGCGACTCTTTGTAGGCACCTTTGCAGAGCCGGATGCGAATTCCCTGCTCCAGCAGGCGCTCGGCGTCGAGTGCGGTGCGGAAGAGGTAGGCCTGGAGGACAGTGCCGACGTGTCCCTGGCAGCCGGGGCGGGCGTGAAGGCGCTCGGTGATGGCGAGGGTTGCATCGGTGTAAGGGCTGCCCTCCATGTCGATGCGCACGAAGGTATTGACGTAGGCGGCGTGCTCGACCATCTCGCCGACGATCTGCTCGGCGAGCGCAGGGTCGAAGTCCATGCCCAGCTGCGAGAGCTTGACGCTGACGTTGGCGTTGAGGCCGCGGGCCGAGATGGCGTCGATGAGCTGGTGGTAGACATCGGCCGAGGCGCGGGCCTGGGCCTCACTGGTGACGCTTTCGCCGAGGGCGTCGAGCGTGGCGGCGATGCCTTCGCGGTTGACGTGCTCGCAGGCGGCGAGGGCGTCATCGATGGTCATGCCGGCGACGAAGCGGCTCGACATCGCGTGGCCGATGGAAGAGCGCTCAGAGAAGGCGCGCAACTGCTTATTCTGAGAGAGAGAGATAAAAACAGATCGAAGCAAAAGAAATACCCCTTAATCCGTCACGGAGACGGCCGAAGTATATTCTTTCATGCCATTTGTCTCGCAAGCCAGAGGCATCGATCAGGGACGCTGGCCTAGCTGCTTGTTCTTGACCGCCTGCTGGAGTGGGACGACTGCGGGCGAGGCGGCGCCGACGTACTCGAAGATGCTGTTGACGTAGTTGTCTGTGGTCCAGACGTTGCCCGAGGGATCGATTGCGATGCCCACCTCTCCGGTGGCCCCGGCGGAGACGTATCCGGTGGCCGGAGAGATCGCCGTGCCATTGCTGGCGAGGTGGCTGATGGAGCCGTCGGTGTTGGCTGCCCAGACGGTGTTGCTGCCGTCGATGGCCACGGCGCTGACATCAGCAGAGGTGGCGAATCCAGTTCCTGAGAGCGGCGTGCCAGCGCTGTTGAGCTGGCTGACTGAGCTGCTGTTGAAGTTGGCGACCCAGACGTTGCTGTGTGCGTCGACTGCGACGCCAACTGCGCCCGAGATTCCGCCGCCAGTGGAGGCGGTGGTCGAGACAGGCGTGCCTGTGTTGGAGAACCTGGAGACGCTGTTGCTGACGCCATAGTTCGCAACCCAGAGGCTCTGGCTGGAGTCGATGGCAACGGCGTAGGGATAATCGAGGCCTCCGTTGACGATCGTTGCCTTCAGCGTGCCGGAGCTGTTCAGCTTGGTGACGGTGTTGTTGCCGTTGGCGGTGAAGACGTTGCCTGCGGCATCGAGCGCCAGGGCGAAGGGCTTGGTGGGTCCTGGCACGGTGAAGCCTGATCCTGAGAGCGGCGTTCCGCCGGAGGTGTGCTCGCTGACAGTACTGTTGCCTTCGTTGGCGGCCCAGACGTTTCCGGTGGTATCGATCGCGAGGGCCTGGGGATAGCTGAGCCCGCCGCCTCTGAAGCCAGTGGTTCCGGAGAGAGCAGCGCCCGTGGGGCTGAACTCGCTGATAGTTCCAGGGTCAATGGCGTTGGGGACCCAGACGTTGCCCTCACCATCAATGGCGAGCAGCTGGCCGTAGTTGAGACCGCCGCCGGTGTATTCGACGCTGATCGTCCAGTCGTTGGGCGCTCCGGCGAGGCTTGGGTGGAACGGGCTATTCGAAGGAATGAGGTTGTAAAGCGCGCTGACGCTGTTGCCCGGGTTGAGAGCGATGTCGAGCGTCGCGGCGAGCGTGTCTCCCGGTGCTGAGCCTCCCTGCGGCGTGGCCGCCGAGAAGAGCGAAGAGCAGGCGGTGGTGTTGCCGGTGGTATTGACGCAGGCGGCGACGATGTTCGCGAGAGTGTTGATGGTGCTTTGCGGAATGGTGCCGTTGGCGGCCAGCGTCGTGGAGCGCAGGGTTCCAGCGTAGAAGTCGACCAGGTTTGCGGCCGTCTGAAAGGCGTTCACCAGGCCGGTCACGTTTGTGGCGCTGGTTCCAACGGCCGTGCTTCCGGGCGTCATGAACTGCGACAGCGCGTAGACGGAGACGACCGTCGCGACCTCGTTCATGTTGACAGTGGAGCTGGACTCGATGCTGCCGCAGTTGCCGAGCGCGGACATCAGGACGATCCTGCTGTTCTCGCCGGAGCCGGCGTCGCCGCCCGTGGCGATGAGATAGACCTGCGAGGTTGCGGAGGGGCAGGTGTAACTGCTGATGCTGAAGCTGCCCTTTGCGTCTGTGACGACGGACGTCGAACCGTTAAGGATCGAGACAGCTCCTGTGCCGTAACCCGTCGTTCCCGCTGCGTACATGGACACGCTGGCACCGACGATGGGCTTCTGGCCGCCCTGAATCATTCCGGCGAGTGCGACCGTGTTCGGTGTGGTTGTGCCAGAGGATCCCGTCGAACTTCCCGACGAGCCCGTCGAACTCCCGGTTGAGCCAGTCGAACTGCCTGAGCTGCCTGAACCAATGGACGCAGGTACGACGCCTGATCCACACCCGATCAGCGCCAGTGCGCTCGCAAACCCCAAAATCAAACTTACCCCGCGCGGGGGGACCCGATACTTCATACAGCTCCCTTGGTCGATTCCACCAATGTTTTCAAGGCCTGCGATAGATACAGCGAGCCCAACGAATGGGTCAAAACCAAGGTAGCAAGCAGAAGGAAGCATGACTGTACCCAAATCGGCTAGGGCACAGTACGACAATCAGGTCATATCGGGAGGAGTCAGAGCTGGTACCGCGACGTAAGAGACCCTGCTGCAAAGTTTACAAGATTCTCAACCCTGTATAATTTTGCGTTCTGTGAGCAGGATTTTGCATATACCAGACCGTTCGTGGAACGGGAGCAGTTTCGGAGCATTTTGAGGGTGGGAGCGGGTTTACTGCGGCGCTCCGGCCTTCGCCACTTGATCGACAGCAACGGCGGACTTGGCGACCGGTGGAGTGACCATTGCGCTGGTGTCCTTGATGGCAGCGATGGCCTCGTCGTAACGGCCTGCGATGGAGTTGGCGCGGATGCGAGCCATGTCCTCGAGCATCTTCATTCCGTCCCTGAGGTAGCTGATGCGGCTGCGCTCGTCATGGCCCCAGGTGACCGGAACCTCGCGGATGACGTACTTCAGCTTGCGCGCGATGAAGAGAATCTCTGGGTCGAAGCCCCAGCGCTCGATGGTCTGAAGGCGGAAGATGACCTGCGCAACGGGACGACGGAAGGCCTTGAAGCCGCACTGCGTGTCCTTGAAGGGAAGGCCCATCACCGTGCGAGTGATCCAGTTGAAACACCGCCCGAAGAACTGTCGGTAGAGCGGCTGGTGGATGGTCTGGCGCGCGCGGTCGAGCCAGCGGGAGCCGATCGCAACGTCGGCACCATCGTGGATGGCCGCGATGAGCCTCTCAGCCTCTTCCATCGGAGCCGAAAGGTCAGCGTCGGTGAACATCACGATGTCGCCGGCAGCCTGCAGCAGACCGTTACGCACTGAGTATCCCTTGCCGCGGTTGCCTGGATTCTGGACCAGGTGGAGCCGGGGATAATTGAGCATCCAGCTCTGCACGATGGCCGCCGTGGAGTCCTTCGACCCGTCGTCGACGACCAGAACCTCTGCGTCCCAGCCCTGCTGGTCGATGCAGGACGTAACTCTCTCCAGCGCATCTTCAATGCGGCCGCTCTCGTTGTAGGCCGGGATAACGATACTCAACTGCGGATGCGCCATGGGCTTCAAAAGACCTTTCCAAAATCCCCGTGGGGCGACCCCCTAGAATCGCGACGAGAATAGAACGGGAATGCCGTTCATCATACTGCAATCATTTGACGGATTTTCAGGAATTTCGGTTCAACTAAAGCATTTTATGAGGGTGACGGCGGAAAGTTCGGGTGTGGCGGCAGGAACTGCCGTCGTGGCGTTGCACTCGGCGCCGGCAACCTCGACTTTTCGAGGTAACGTCACCCTGCTACACTCCACACCATGCCGGAAGATTTCGAACATCCATCGCCCGCAACTCCTCCGTCAACGCCGCCTCCGCCGCCGCAGTCCGGCCCGTATGCCGCGCCCGCTTCGGCGTATCCGCCGCCTCCATATGGAGCGCCGGGGTATCCTCCCGGCTATCAGCCTCGGTATCCGGCAGGATACCCGCCGGCTTACAGGCCGCCGTATAACGCCGCGCCTCCGGTCAAGCGCTCGCCGTGGTTCTACGTCGGAGTCATTGGCGGATCGTTTGCCGCATTGTGCCTGCTGATCAGCGTGATGGTGTGGGTGACGATGCGCTCAGTCACGGGAACCGGCGCGGGCCTTGCACTCAGCAGCAACGCGATCGCAGTCGTCGATATTACTGGCGTCATTCTTTCGCCGGAGGCGATCAACGCGGAGCTTAGAAAGTTTGGAGACGACTCCTCGGTCAAGGCGATCCTGCTGCACATCAACTCGCCCGGCGGCGGCGCGGCGGCCTCGCAGGAGGTCTACCAGGAAGTGATGCGCATTCGGCGCGAGAAGCATAAGAAGATTGTCGCCTCGGTCGAGTCGGTGGGAGCCTCCGGCGCATATTACATCGCGAGCGGCTGCGACAAGATTTATGCCAACGACGCTTCAGTGGTCGGCTCCATCGGCGTGATCATGGAGTGGACCAACTACGGCGATCTGCTGCGCTGGGCCAAGCTGAAGAACATCACGATCACAGCCGGCGAACTGAAGGATGCGGGCGACCCGAGCCGCGATCTGACACCGAAGGAGCAGGCTTACTTTCAGTCGCTGGTGGACAATATGTACACCCAGTTCGTCAGCGATGTGGCTACGGGACGTCACACTACCGCGGATAAGATCAAGCCGCTGGCTACGGGCCAGGTGTGGACGGGTTCGCAGTCGCTTCCGCTGGGATTGATCGACAAAATCGGTGGCTTCCGCACGGCGCTGATCGATACCGCGCGTGATGTGGGAATCTCGGGGGAACCAACTATTGTTCGCCCCCCGAAGAACAAACGTGGCCTGCTGGCGGTTCTTGCCGATGACGGCGAAGACCTGTTTCCCAACCCCAGCCAGCTACTGAACCGCGCTCCGGGCTTTTACTTCATGTGGAAGTAAAAGACGGCAGATCAAGATTTACCTGAGATAGTGAAATCTGATTCGAATGAGGCCCCTGAAGAAGGGGTCTTTTTTCTTCAGGTTAGTGACCTGGACACATTTTTCAGCATCTATTGGCAACATGATCACTTCTTTATTTCTTTTGAAGCATCCTTCTCCCTAAAAACCCACATCCCATCTACAATCAATAACAAAGGGAATGTCGGCGATACCCACAAGCCCTCCCCAAATGCAGGAAAGGAATCTCACTCATGACCAAAGCTGATCTTGTCGACAAGGTGACCGCACTGGGCGACTTGACCCGCCGCGATGGCGAAGTTATCGTCGATACCCTCTTTGAGTCTGTCATCGGCGCCCTCAAATCCGGCGACAAGATTGAGATTCGCGGCTTCGGCAGTTTCAGGACGCGGCAGAGAAACGCCCGGACTGGCCGCAATCCGAAGACTGGAGCCAAAGTTGATGTTCCTGCGAAGCGAGTTCCCTTCTTCAAACCTTCCAAGGAACTGCGCGATTCAGTGAACCCGCCCGACCCGGCCAAGGCGAAGAAGGTTGAGAGCGTCGATCCGCATCACCCTCCAGCGATGTAGTCGGAAGCTCACCGCTGCACCATCATCGAAAGGAGGCGCTTGCTTTCTTTCGCTCATCAGTTATGTTCCGCGTCTGCTTGCCATTTGTTGCAGTTCGACTACAGCCAGATGCAAGGCCAGAGCTTCGAATCAGTTCTTTATGCGACGACCCCGATCGCATTCAACATGCGGCCTGCCACGCCATGCTCAACGCGGTGTGAGAAGTAGCGCCTCTCGCCTGCAGCGTTGCGCGAGCAGCCTGTGCACTCCCCGATGACGGCGATGCGCTCCGGCGCGATGCCGGACGCCAGAAGCTGCCTCCGGTTCGCCTCCCAGAGATTGACGTAGAACTGCCTCCTGCCATTGGAAGAGCTCTCGGCCTCGCGGAAGAGTTCGCCCGAATAGGCAAACTGGGCGTCGAAGTTCGAGCGCACCTCATCGCCGACGACGTAGCAGCACGCGCCAATGCCGGGGCCAATCGCTGCTCTAAGGTCCTCAGGCCGCGATCCATACTCTTGCTGCATGGTCACAACACCCTGCTCGACGATCTTCGCGACAGTACCGCGCCAGCCGGCGTGGAAGGCCCCCACAGCGCGCTTCGCCTCATCAACGACCAACACAGGCACACAATCCGCCGTGCCGACCGCCACAAGCACTCCGGGCACATCGGTCACAAGGCCGTCCCCTTCGAGCACCGCTTTGCCCTCTGGAGACTCGAGACGGCTTCCCAGCGCACCATCGTCCGCCCTGATAACTCGAACCGTCCTGGAGTGAACCTGCCGGATGGTGACCAGGCGGAGGCCGGACATACCGTTCGTCTCTCCCGCAAGTGACTGCAGGAAGAGTCGCCGGTTCGCCGCCACAGCCTCCGGGTCATCCTCTTTCGTCCAGCCAAGATTCAGCGTTTGTCCGCCGTAAACCGATGATTCCCCACCGCTTCGCGTGCTGAAGCCATGTCGCAGCCAATCGAACTCCCATCCCGGAACCTTCACTACGTCAGCCGCAGCCATAATTCCCTCATTCTAAAACCCCAGACACCGGAAGACTTCAACCTTGAGGGGTGACCTTCGCGGCTCCTAGCCGTCTATCGGTCATGGGGTAGGTGTGGCTTTTCTGGCCTCCAGCTAACTCCCTTTATTTTCAACAAAATTTGCATCCTGAGTCACAGGTCTGTAAGATACCCCCCGTCTAACATGAGAGCGAATGTGCCCCTATCCCCCCAACTTCTCCGTTCCCGCATTGGAAAGATCTGTGTCGCAATCATTGGCAACTCCGCCTCGGAAATGCTTGAAAAGGCGAGCGCTGTTGTCAAAGAGACCCCGTTTCTTGAGTTTCGTCTCGACTACCTTGAAAAACCCCTGCTTGCGCTTCCGAAGCTAAAAAACTTCTTCGCGGAGAATACGGCTGCCACCGGCATCGCGACCTGTCGCCGCAAGGCCAATGGCGGAAGGTTTACTGGCACCCTCGCGGCAGAGATGGAGGTCCTGTCCAAGGCGGCAGACTCGGGATTTCACCTGGTGGATCTCGAACTGGAGTCCTCTGAGGCATTGAAGAAGGGTGAGCTTCAGAAGCTGCGTGATACCGGCGTGGCGCTGATCATCAGCCATCACGACTTCAACGCGACGAAGGACCTCGATGGAATCTACAAGAGGATTGAGCCCTTTCAGCCTGATTTCATGAAGGTCGTTCCCACGGCGAAGACGTTGACCGATAACGTGACGCTGATGCGCTTTATCGAGCGGATGAACGAGCACTCGAACATCATCGGCATCTCCATGGGCGATATGGGAATCATCTCGCGCGTGCTTGGGCTGCGCGCGGGAAGCGCGTTTACCTTTGCCGCGGCAACGCCGGGCGAAGAGACGGGGCCGGGGCAGATCGCGGCGCGCACACTGATCGAGACGTACCGCATCGACCAGGTTGATGCAGCGACGAAGGTCTATGGCGTGGCAGGAAATCCCATCAAGAGTTCCCTCTCGCCCATCATGATGAATACGGCGTTCCGGCGCGAGACGGTGAACGCGGTCTATCTGGCGCTACAGGCCATCAAGGTGAGCGACCTGCTGAAGCTGGTGCAGGAGATTCCCATCCAGGGACTGAGCATCACGATGCCGCATAAGCAGGAGATCATGCAGCATCTGGAGCGCACCGATCCCCTGTCGGCGAAGATTGGAGCCTGCAACACTGTGCTGCGCGCGCAGGACGGCAAGCTCTACGGGTTCAATACGGACGTTGCGGGCATCGTTGGGCCTCTGGAGAGGCGGATGTCGCTGCGCGGCGCGAAGGTGCTGGTGCTTGGCGCGGGCGGCGCGGCGCGGGCGGCTGTCTTCGGCCTGCGGGACAAGGGCGCGGAGGTCTTCATCCTGAATCGCACGGCAGAAACGGCGCAAAAGCTGGCGAAGCAGTCGGGTTCAAAGACGATCAAGAAGGATGCCTTGCCGAAGACCTCGTTTGACGCGATCATCAACGCGACGCCGATCGGAATGGCAGGGATCAAGGGCTCGCCGATTCTCGATGCAAAGGACCTGAACACGAAACTGGTCTTCGACCTGGTCTATAACCCGGTCGAGACGCCTCTGCTCAGGCTGGCGCGACAGCAGAATATCCCTGTGATAACCGGCGTGGAGATGTTCGTGCATCAAGGAGCGCGGCAGTTCGAGATATGGACGGGCAAGCCCGCTCCGGAGGAAGAGATGCTGCGGGTCGTGATCCATGTGCTGAAGCAGCAGGCCGAGGCGGCCGCTGAAGGGACGCCAGCGCCTGCGACCAAGGCTGCTCCAGAGGCCAAGCCCGCTCCGGAGGCGAAGCCGGCCAAAGCAAGGAAGGCGTCCTGACGCAGCTTGCTTTGGCTGAAAAAACAGGCCGCCCAAACTGGGCGGCCTTCTAGTTTGTGAAACAGGGAACCTGAACAAATCCTTTGAAACAAGACCCCTGAAAAACTGAGTGGGGTCTAGGTGCTTCTGCCTTCGGCGGAGGCGATCTTCTCCTCGGCCTTGCGGGTAACGGCAGCGGCTTCGTCGTACTTCTCGCCGTCGTCGCCTGCCTCGTTCCAGAGCCTCTCGCCCTCGGCGAGCTCCTGGCGAGCCTCGGCAACGTCGATCTCGTTGGGGTGGAGAGCTGTCTCGGCGAGGATAGTGACGCGCTCTGGAAGGACCTCGACGAAGCCCCACGCGACGAAGAACTTCTGGTCGCCGGAGCTGCCGCCGTGGAGTCGAACCTCGCCTGCGCCCAACTCAGCGAGGAGCGGCGCGTGACCGTAGAGGGCCTCGAGGTAGCCCGACATGGACGGCAACTCGACGGCCTCGGCGGTTGCATCGAGGAGGACGCGGTCTGAGGTGACGAGCCGTACGGTCAAGAGGCCGGTTTGTTGTGTGTCTGCCATTTAGCTTTTAGCTCTTATCCTCCAGCTCTTAGCTGGAGGCTTGTTGAATTTACATTGTCTACAGCCGCCAGCCCGAGCTAAAAGCCAAGGGCTGGCGGCTAATGGCTGCCTTATACCGTTGCCTTCATCTTCTCGGCGGCGACAAGGACCTCCTCGATGCCTCCCTTGAGATAGAACGCCTGCTCTGGGATGTCGTCGTGCTTGCCTTCGATGATCTCCTTGAACGAGCGGATGGTGTCCTCAACCTTGACGTAGGCTCCTGGGATGCCGGTGAAGATTTCGGCCACATGGAAGGGCTGCGAGAGGAAGCGCTGCACCTTGCGGGCGCGGGCGACGGTGATCTTGTCCTCTTCGGAGAGCTCGTCGATGCCGAGGATGGCGATGATGTCCTGAAGGTCCTTGTAGCGCTGCAGGATCTTTTTGACGCCTTGGGCGACATCGTAGTGCTCCTGGCCGACGACGCGCGGAGAGAGGATGCGCGAGGTGGAGGCCAGCGGATCTACAGCGGGATAAATTCCCAGCTCAGAGAGAGGACGCGAGAGCACGGTGGTGGCGTCGAGGTGAGCGAAGGTCGTGGCCGGGGCCGGATCGGTGAGGTCGTCAGCGGGAACGTAGACGGCCTGCACGGAGGTTACCGAGCCCTTCTTGGTCGAAGTGATACGCTCCTGCAGCTCGCCCATTTCAGTGGCAAGGTTGGGCTGGTAGCCCACGGCCGAAGGCATGCGGCCAAGCAGGGTGGAGACCTCGGAGCCGGCCTGAGTGAAGCGGAAAATGTTGTCGATGAAGAGTAGCGTGTCGGCTCCCTCGTTGTCGCGGAAGTACTCGGCGACGGTGAGGCCGGTGAGGGCGACGCGGAGACGTGCCCCTGGCGGCTCGGTCATCTGGCCGTAGATAAGCGACGCTTTGGACTTGTTGTAATCCTTGGGATCGATGACGCCGGACTCCTGGAACTCGTGCCAGAGGTCGTTGCCCTCGCGGGTGCGCTCGCCGACGCCGGCGAAGACGGAGAAGCCGCCGTGCTTGGAGGCGACGTTGTTGATGAGCTCCTGAATGACGACGGTCTTGCCGACACCGGCGCCGCCGAAGAGGCCAATCTTGCCGCCCTTCAAGAAGGGCTGGATGAGATCGATGACCTTGATGCCGGTCTCGAACATCTCCTCTGAGGTGGACTGTTCGTCGAAGGCCGGAGCCTGCCGGTGGATGGGCATGTGGTGCTTGGCGTTGACCGGGCCGAGTTCGTCGACGGGCTCTCCCAGTACATTGAGCACGCGGCCGAGGGTCTCGCGGCCTACGGGGACCGTGATGGGGCCGCCGGTGTCGATGGCCTTCATGCCGCGGACGAGGCCTTCAGTGGCGACCATGGCGATGCAGCGCGCACGGCCTTCGCCGAGGTGCTGCTGAACCTCGACGACGACGTCCATGGGTTTAGGAACGTCGAAGCCTTCGCTGACGATGCGCACGGCCTGATAGATGGCCGGCATCCTGGCCTCTTCGAACTGAATGTCAACGGCCGGGCCGCTGATTGAGATTACTTTTCCAATATTCTCTGCCATAGGTCTCTTTCGTTTCTTTTACAGAGCTGCTGCTCCGCTCACAATCTCAATAATTTCCTTCGTAATCGCTGCCTGCCGCACGCGGTTCATCTGCAACGTGTAAGCGTCGATCATCTCGCCGGCGTTGTTGGTCGCCGCATCCATCGCGGTCATGCGCGCCGCGTGCTCCGAGGCCACGCTTTCAAGCAGTGCGTGGAAGATCTGCGTAGTGATATAGCGCGGCATGAGGTGACGGAAGAGGCGCTCGGGCTTCTGGTCGAAGATGTATTCGACGTCAGCCGTACCGAATTTCTTAGCCTCGAATTCGATCACCGACTCTTCAGGCTCGTAGACGCTGACGCCAGCGGTGGCTGCTGCGTGTGCTGCAGCCTCGCGCTGCTCCTCGGTCATCTCTTCGGCGGCCGTAATCTCGTGCGAGCCCAGCTTGCGAATGGGAAGGAGCTTTTCAACGACGACACGCTGCGCGATGACCGACTTGAACTCGTTGTAGACGAGATAGACAGAGTCGATCTCGGCCCGGGTATATCGTTCGATGATGGAGTGAACGACGTCGCTTACCTCGTCGATCTCTACCTTATGAAGCAGGTCGGCCTGGGGCTCGGTGATCTCGATGGGCTCAGCTCGGTGGCGCAGAACCTCATAGTGGGTAGCGAGCTCGTTATCGTAGTGTTCTTCCTTCTTCTCGTAGACGGCGGTCGGATACTTCTTGGCCAGGAAAGCGATGGCCTTGCGCCCTATTGGCTCGATGTCGATGTTCTGACCCTTGGCCCGGCGCTCGGTAATGAAAGCGTGGCCTGCCTTGATGAGGTTGGAGTTGAAAGCGCCAGCGAAGCCCTTGTCTCCCGCTACGACGACGAGCAGAACGTTCTTCTCCTCGCGCTCGACGAGCAGCGGATGGAGGATCTCGCCGGTCTGCTCGTTGTACATGTCGGTGCGGCGGACGAGCGACTCCAGCACGCTGCTGAGCATCTGCGCGTAAGGGCGGGCCGTCATGGCGCGGTCCTGTGCGCGGCGCAGGCGAGCCGCCGAGACCATCTTCATGGCCTTGGTGATCTGCCGCGTGTTCTTGACGCTGCGGATGCGACGCCGAAGATCGAGTACGTTTGCCATGGTTATTTGGCCGCAGCCGCCTCCTTCTCCTTGCGCGAGGCGAGGAAGTCAGCCTTGTAGTCCTTGATCGCCTGGGTAAGGCGGGACTTGATGTCGTCATCGAGGGCCTTCTTGGTGGCGATGTCGGCGAGAACGGTTCCCGTGGACTCGAGGTACGGGTAGAGGCCGTCTTCAAAGGCGCGGAGGTCGCTGACCGCGACGTCGTCGAGCAGGCCGCTGGTTCCGGCAAAGAGGATGGCTACCTGCTTCTCTGCGGTGAGCGGCTGGAACTGCGGCTGCTTAAGCAGCTCAGTGAGGCGCTGGCCGCGGTTGAGCTGACGCTGCGTGACGGCGTCGAGATCGGAGCCGAACTGCGAGAAGGCGGCCAGTTCGCGGTACTGCGCGAGGTCGAGCTTGAGCGTGGAGCCGACCTGCTTGGTGGCCTTGACGGCCGCCGAGAAGCCTACACGCGAGACCGAGAGGCCGACGTTGACCGCCGGGCGAACGCCGGAGTTGAAGAGGTCGGTTTCGAGGAAGATCTGGCCGTCGGTGATGGAGATGACGTTGGTCGGAATGTAGGCCGAGACGTCGCCTGCCTGGGTTTCGATGATGGGAAGCGCCGTCAGCGAACCGCCACCGAGCTCATCGGAAAGCTTCGAGCTACGCTCGAGGAGCCTGGAATGGAGGTAGAAGACATCGCCGGGGTAGGCCTCGCGTCCCGGGGGACGGCGGAGGAGCAGCGAGATTTCGCGGTAGGACGCGGCGTGCTTCGAGAGGTCGTCGTAGATGACCAGGGCGTGCTTGCCGTTGTCGCGGAAGTACTCGCCGATGGCCGTGGCGGCGAAGGGCGCGAGGTACTGCATCGGCGCGGGCTCGGAGGCCGTGGCGGCGACGACGATGGTGTAGGCCATCGCGCCGTACTCTTCGAGCGTCTGCACAACCTGCGCAACCGAGGAGCGCTTCTGCCCGATGGCGCAATAGATGCAGATGAGGTCGTTCTTGGCCGAGTTGATGATGGTGTCGAGCGCGATGGCGGTTTTGCCGGTCTGGCGATCGCCGATGAGGAGCTCGCGCTGGCCGCGGCCGATGGGAATCATGGTGTCGATGGCCTTGATGCCGGTGGCCATGGGCTCGCGCACAGACTGGCGGGAGATAACGCCGGGGGCGAGCCGCTCGACGGGGAGGTACTCGGTGGCGTTGATGGGGCCCTTGTCGTCGACGGGCTGGCCGAGAGCATTGACGACGCGGCCGATCATGGCGTTGCCGACGGGGACCGACATGATGCGCCCGGTACGCTTGACCTGGTCGCCTTCCTTCAGCTCGGTGTAGTCGCCGAGGAGCACGGCACCAACCTGGTCCTCGTCGAGGTTCATCGCGAGTCCGGCGACGTTGTGGGGGAACTCGATGAGCTCGCCGGCCATGACCTTGTCGAGGCCGTGGAGGCGGGCGATTCCGTCGCCGAGGGAGATGATGGTGCCGACCTCGTCGACCTGGATCTTCTGCTCGTAGTTCTCAATCTGCTGGCGAAGCAGCTCGGTTATCTCATCTGCGTTGATCTGTGCCATGTCTTCCTTCTACTCGATTCGTATCAATCTCTTTTTCAAGTTTTGTCGCGCCTGGAGCGGTTGCAGCCGGGCTATGCGCTGATCAGCTTCTGCTTCAGGCCAAGCAACTGGGCCTTGATCGAGCCATCGTAGACCGTCGATCCGATGCGGACAACGACTCCGCCAAGGAGCGAGGAGTCCTCGCGGTAGGTCGCGCGAACGTGGCTGCCGGCCAGCTTTGCGACCTGCGCCTCAAGCTCGGCGCGGTCCTGACTGTTGAGCGGATGGGCCGTGGTGACCTCCGCCTCGGTGAGACTGGCCTGCTCGTCAGCCAGACCACGGTACTCGTCAAGAATCTCACTGAGCTCATAGATACGCTGGTGATCCATGATGACCGCGAGAAAGTTGCGAACCTGCGGGAGCACGCCAAGGCGCGAAGCGATGACATCGAGAACCCTCAGCTTCTGATCGCTCGGGATCGCGGGGTTCGAGAGCACCTCGCGGAGTGCGTGGCTCTCGGCCAGGGTGTCGTTGAAATCGGAGAGCTGCTTGCGGGTCGCGAGGGCATCGAGCTTGTGCGATGCAACAACTGCAGCAAAGGCCTGTGCGTAGCGGAGAGCGATGGCCGACATTAGTTATGCCCCTCTTTCTCACCAGTAAGGCGGCGGGCAAAATCCTGTACGAGCAGGCGGTCGGTCTCTGCATTCACGGCGAGCTTGCGCGCAGCCTGCTCGATCGCAAGCTCGGCGGCATACTGCTGCAACTGGCGGCGGGCCTGCGCCGTGGCCGAGGTGATCTCCTGCTCGGCTGAGGAGAGAATACGCTGTTTCTCCTCTTCTACGGATGCCTTGATGCGCTGCTCTTCGGCGGCGATGTCCTTCTCTGCCTGGGCGCGCATCGCAGCGATCTGCGCATCTAGCTTGCTGAGACGGGCTTCAACTCCCGAGAGGCGGGCATTGGCCTCCTCGGTAGCCGTGCGGGCCTCGACTAAGTGCTTTTGAATCGACGAGGAGCGATCACGGAAGGTCTTGGGCAGTTTCTTCAGAAGGAACCCGCCAATCAGGATGGCGAGGACTGCGAAGTTGAGAACGGAAAAGACTGTTGCAGCCTGGTCGGGATTGAGACCGAGCTTCGCTCCGATGGCCTTGACGGCGGCGGAGTGACGGAAGGCTTCGGTTTCATCCTCTTCCTTATTCTTCTCGGGCGCCTGCGTCTCCGGCGCGCTGAAACTAGCAGCGGAGGTGGCGACCGGTGCAGCCCCCTGAGCGTGGAGGCGCGAAGCTACTGGCATGATCAGCATCGATGCGAGGAAGAGACCAGCGAAGAGTTTCTTGTGCGTGGAGCGGCTCACTGGGCGACCTCCGTGGCGGCGACGCTGGCAGGCAGCACGGCGGTGAGGATACGGGAGCTGAGCTCGCTGCTGAGGGCTTCGATATGACCGCGAGCCTCGTCTGCGCTCTTTTCAATGTCTAGGCGGGCGACGGCGATACGGTTCTGCGAGGCCTGGCGCGCCTGATCGAGTGCGACTTCCCGCTCTGCGTTCCACTGTTTGATCCGGGCTTCGCGGGCGGCGAAGATCTCAGCGCGGGCGGCGCGCAGTTTCTCTTCGTAGGCTGTCGCTTCGGCCTCGGCTGCTGCAATTGCTCCGCGGGCCTGATCCATAGCGCCACTGGTGCGAGCGCGCCGCTCGGCCAGCACGCGGTTCAAAGGCCGGCGAACCAGCAGGCCGTACGCGGTGACCAGAAGAATAAAGAGGATCATGGTCGGCACGGAGCCGAGCACAAGTCCACCGAGTTGATTGAGTATCTCGTCCATGAATAGGGTGGCCGAAGCCGTTGGGATGTACTGTTGTTCGCCGTCTACCCAGCCTTTCGAGTAGAGCGAACTGATAGAAGGATGACCTGCTTATTAAATTGCAAGATTGCGGTACACCTTGTTTTAGCAAAGCGTTTCGTCGAGTGTCAAACCAGGGCGTTTCGATAATCGATTGATACGTGCGGTTTTAGAACGTTTTTTGGGTCTCCATTTGGTCACGGGGTCGCCTTTGACTTCCGCGGCAAAACCCGTAGAATTTTAAACACCACCCGGACCCTTCTCTGGGTCACATAGGTCGCGTGATTGGGGACACCACCTCCGCTCCCCTTTCAGGCGACCTATGCTAATTCTGGAGCTTGTTTTTCAACCACTTTTCCAGCTTCACGACCCTTCTCCTGAAACCTGCGGAAGCGATCAAGTAGCGAAGCGGGCCCGCGTGCGGTGAAGAACGCCAGATTACCGTCAAATCGCTTGTCGCTGAGGATGGCTCCTGCCTCGAGCGAGGCCAGGATGGCTCCCTCCGACTGCGGAAGGCGGAACTGCATCTCGATGATGGGGTCAGCAGTCAGGGCTGCGTCAATGGCGGCCAGAAGACCGTCGAGGCCCTCCCCGGTGAGCGCCGAGACGGCGGCCCTGCCTGGCCCGGCGATCTGGCCGCGCTGCTCCTGCGCGAGCAGGTCGATCTTGTTCCATACCTCGATGATGGGCTTGCCGGCGACGTCGAGTTCGCCGAGAACCCGCTCCACCTGCACCTTCTGCTCGTCGAGCATGGGGTTTGAGGCGTCGCGGACATGGAGCAGAAGCTCGGCGCGTTCCACTTCTTCCAACGTTGCCCGGAAGCTGGTGACGAGTGTGTGGGGAAGGTTCCGGATGAAGCCCACCGTATCTGAGAGAAGCACGCGCCGGCGCGAAGGCAGCACAAGTTGGCTGAGCTTGGGGTCGAGCGTTGCGAACATGCGCGAGGACTCAAGCACGCCAGCCTCGGTAAGCGCGTTGAAGAGCGTGCTCTTTCCAGCATTGGTGTAACCGACCAGAGCGACGACCGGGACAGGCACTGCCTCGCGGCGCTGACGCTGCTGCCGGCGAATGCGCCGCACGGATTCGAGCTGGCGCTTGACGTGGTCGATGCGGAGGTTGATCTTGCGCCGGTCGGTCTCGAGCTGCGTCTCGCCGGGACCTCGAGTACCAATGCCGCCACCCAGCTGGCTCATCGTGCGGCCGCGACCCGCAAGGCGCGGGAGCTGGTATTCAAGCTGCGCGAGCTCGACCTGAAGCTGGCCCTCGCGAGTGCGCGCGTGGCGGGCGAAGATGTCGAGGATGAGCTGCGTGCGGTCAATGACGCGGCAGGGGAGCTTCGCCTCGAGGTTGCGGAGCTGCGAGGGCGTCAGGTCATGATCGAAGAGCACGAGGTTGGCATGCGTGGAGCCGACGACGCCAGAAATCTCTTCGAGTTTGCCTCGGCCGACAAGTGTCGCGGGATCGGGGCGGGGACGGTGCTGGACAAGAGTCGCGGCGATCTCAGCTCCGGCGCTGCGGGCGAGTTCCTCGAACTCAGCGACGGAGGCTTCGAAATCAAGATCTGCGGAGTGCGGCACGGGATCGGGGGCTTCGCTGCCTGCCTCTGCAAGAACCTGTGCGGCCTTTCGCGCGAGCGTTGCTGCCGAGGTCAGTTTGCGACGCTCGCCAGTGAACTCGACTGCGACCAGCGCGGCTCGCTCGGCACGGGACCGGCCGGGCGGCAGGCGGTCTTCTGCTGCTGCCGCCTGTTGAAGCTCGACGAGGGAGCGCCGCTTGGGCGAGGTCTTCCCATCTACGCCAATGAAGGAGTCTGTCAACGTATCAGGCAACAAGTCAAGCGGTGCGCCGCAATATTAACGATCAACGGCTGGCTGCTGCCGCACTCGTAATCTCGGCCACGGGAGCCGCGGGAGCGTGCGTAGCAGCTGGTCTGCTTTCAGTGTGAGACGCGCCCCCCGCGATTCGTCCGCTAACCACAGTCGAGATGGCATGCTTGAAGATCAACTGTTCCTGGCTGTTGTTCTCAAGCAGCACGGAGTACTTGTCGAAGGAGCGAATCTTTCCTGTGAGCTTGACTCCACTAACCAGATAGATCGTTATCGGGCTCTTGTCTTTGCGCACCGTGTTAAGAAACGTATCCTGAATGTTCTGTGCCGGCTTTGATTCCATGGTGCCGATCTCCTTTAGGTAAAAGTAGTTCCAACAAGAAGTCCCGCCGTACTCCACCGACTTCAGACGACTCCGGCCGACGGAAACGCCGTCGAAAGGAGCTGAGAGGTAAACGATACGAGTATCAGTAACAATTTTCAACTTGGAGAGCCCTGATGGGACTCTCCCGTTGTCTATTAGACGAACGGCGAGCGATTTATGACGCGGTGCCGATATACCATGAGAGTCGTGCCTACCAAGCTTCAACCCGTACCAATGCTTGACTTTTCCCGCCAATTCACCGGGATCCGCGAAGAGATTCTGACTGCCATCGAAAAAGTCTGCACTTCGCAGCGTTTTATTCTGGGGCCAGAGGTCCAGAGCTTCGAGCGCGCGGCTGCCGTGGCCTGCGGAGCAAGCCACGGCATAGGCTGCGCCAGCGGGACCGATGCCCTTTGGCTGGCGATGGTTGCGGCTGGAATCGGGCCCGGCGACGCCGTTATCACGGCTCCCTTCAGCTTTTTTGCTTCAGTCAGCTCGATCCTGCGCGCGGGAGCGCGGCCTCTGCTGGCAGACATCGAACCGGGCAGCTTCAATCTTTCTGCCGAGGCCGTCGAGCGCGTTCTCGCAACTGCGGATGGAGGGAAGGTTAGGGCCGTGATGCCGGTCCACCTCTATGGGCAATGCGCCGACTGGGACGCCTTTGCGGCCCTGAAGCAGCGGCACGGTGTTCTGTTGATCGAGGACGCGGCACAGGCCTTCGGTGCAGCGTGGAGAGGAGTTCACGCGGGCGCTCTGGGCGATCTTGCGGCCTTCAGCTTCTATCCGACGAAGAACCTGAGCGCGATGGGGGATGCCGGGCTGGTGACGACTGGATCGGACGCCTTCGCGGAACGGGCACAGATGCTGCGCGCCCACGGGATGCGGCGGCGCTACTACCACGACGAGGTGGGCTGGAATTCGCGGCTCGACACGCTTCAGGCTGCAGTGCTGGAGGTGAAGCTGCGCTATCTGCCGGAGTGGAACCGGCAGCGGCAGGCACGGGCTGTCCGTTACGACGAACTGTTCCGGCAGGCTGGACTTGCGGCAACGAACGTTGCGGATGGCGTCGTGCTTCCGGAGACCGACGCTCGCGCCACGCATGTCTTCCACCAGTATGTGATTCGCGCACCTCGACGCGATGCGCTGCGAGAGCACCTGATGGAGCGACAGGTTGGCAGTGAGATCTACTATCCCCTTCCGCTGCACCTGCAAGAGAGCCTGCGCAGCCTGGGATACAAACAGGGAGATTTCCCGGTTAGCGAAAGGGCCGCCGACGAGGTGCTCGCGCTGCCGATGTATGCGGAACTGCGAGAGGACGAGCAGCAGACAGTGGTCGAGGCGATACGGGAGTTCTATCGCTGAGGAACACGGCTAATGCCGCTTCTTCGCTATTCCCTTCTTCTTGAGGTCTTTCTTTTTGTCGGCGATGGGCTCGGGGTGGGCCACGTCGGGGGCCGTCTCGCCGGGCGCAAGAATACGACGAACAACATTGCCCTCAAGCCGATAGGTCTTGAGGACGGTCCTGCCCGGCACTATATCCCCAGTAACGGGATCGGGAACGACGGGCGCCGCGTCGGCTGAGAGTACCCGATATGTGAAGGTGGGAGCGGGCGCCGTGGCAGCGGGGGCCTTTCCGTACCGATCGGCGGCCATCTTGATCTCTATTGGAAGATAGCCCTCAAAGTTGCGCTCGCGGAAGGCCGTCTCGTAGCGATGCTTCTTAATGTTCCACGTGAAGACACGCACCTGGTCGAAATCGTAGGGCAGGCCGGCCTTGTAAGGGCCAAACACCGTGACGTAGATGGGGATGTTCTTGTCGTCCTGCGGCGCGTCCGGATCGTTGACAGTGGTAAGCACGTAAGCCCCGACCATACGCTGGCCCTCGGAGTAGCGAGCGACCGAGTCGGGCACATCCACGTCGATCATGCGGCTGTAAAGCCATCCGGTGTCGCCTTTGGAGTCGCGAACCAGCCACCAGTCTTCCATCGGCTGAACTGGCTGGACCGAAGTCTCTGCCTTGTCTTCTTCCGCGGGCTTATCCCCCGAATCGGCAGGCGCAACCGGCTTTGGCGGCCGTTGGCCCGGAGGCAGTGGCTTAGGCAGCGTCGCCCGGCGCAGAAGCTTGAGCTTTTCCCCCTCAGACAGCCGGTAGAAGCGGTCGGTATCGCGTCCGGGCTTGGAGTGCAGGTAGACGTCGTCTCGCACAACAGCGGAGGCGATCGTGGGGTCACCTTGATGCTGCTGCTTCAAGGCTCCGAACTGATCGAAGATCTCCTGGGTCGCGACGGCCTTCTCGTCAATCCAACCCTGCTCGCCCTTCTCGGACTGAACGCGCAGGAAGCGGCGTCCACGCTCAAGGACCTGGAGCTTCTCTCCGTTCTCGACGGTGCCTACGCGGTTGGAGACGGCGGCGACACGGTCCCTCAGGAAGGTCTGTTTCGCTGTGACGTAGACGTATTGCTGAGGGGGCTTCGGGCGAAGACGAGAGCAGCCGGTCAACGTGAGGGCCAGCACGAGACAGGCTCCGAGGCTTCGCGCCAGTGCGGAGAACGCGCTGATTGAACCGGATTGTCGCAAGGTGGTGAAGATGGCCGTAAAACCCCGCAGCCTTCATGGGCCGCTGTACACATATTATCGAGATAGAAAGACAGACCTGTAAAACTGCCTCGGAAATCCAGGACCGGATACCATTCTGGTCAACCGCTCCAAAGTTAGTGAGTAAGAGCGATTTCGTTGACGCCGGCTGGATCCATTCCCGTAGCGGTGCTGGTGGCTAGCGCAAGTTGCCCAAGATTGGTGGTACCAATGGTGTACATGGAGAGGTCGGGCGAACCGCCGAACGCCCCGGCGAGGATGTAGGCTCCGGTCTTATCGGTACCGAGCGACGTGACCAGCGTGCCACTGGTGTAGGGTGAACCCCTGAGTGCGCTCAGAGCTCCCGTCGCGCCGATGGAGTAGCCCGAGATAGTAGCGTCGGTGCGGTTGGCGACGTACACATACTTGCCTGATTTATCGAGCACGACCGAGGCCGGCCCCGATCCGGCGCTAAACGGTGATCCGCTGATCTGGGTAAGCGCTCCGGCCGCGCCGATGCTGTAGACAGCGACTCCGCCATTGAGCCCACTGCGCGCAATGAAGAGGTTTGAGGTCGTGCTGTCGATGGCGATCCCATTGTCGCTGGTCTGCGACGAGTTGAGCGCAAGGTGCTGGCTGGTGGCTACGGCGCCAGTTGTCGTATTGAGGGTGAAGACGACGTCTCCACCCGTCCCAAGCGCGGCGAAGACGAAGTTTCCAGTAGGCGCGACGCGCACCTCCTTGGGCGCTACATGGGCGTCTGAGACTACGTAGGGGATGGTTCCCACCCCGGCTAGTGCGCCGGTCGATGGATCAATCTTGAACTCGTCCAAGACCGTAGTTGTGACGTCGAGACCAAAGAGCCATTGGCCGTCGGGCGAGACAGCGAGTGATGCGACGTTAACAACGGCAACGGCCGCGCCACCACTGGAGCCGGTGAGTGAGCCATTGGAGTTGATCTTGTAAACATAGATGGCGCCTGCGCCGGCGACGTAAAGGAGGGTGTTGGAAGGAGTAACAGCCACAGCGAGAGGAGCGTATCCGACCGAAAGCGGAGAGCCTGAGATTGCCGTTAGAGTGCCGGTTCCGATGGAGTATCCTGCTAACGTGTCGGTCGTGCCGTTCGCGACGTAGACGTAGTTGCCGGTCGTCGTTCCGCCCCCTCCGCCGGCTGCGTGGGGTGAAATAAAGAAATCGCCACAGCCTGTCAAAGCTGACAGCACAACCAGAATGAAAAAAACCACGCTCCACTGCCTGGCCACTGTTGTTGCCTTCATTGCGCCTTGACCTCTCCGATCTACATCTTCGCAAGCCAGCGAGTTCCCGTAAACCTCTGAGGAAGCTCTTCTATAATCGGCGTCATGTCGTCGCTTCAATCCCTGCGTCTGGTGTCTGCTGCCGTCCTGGTTTTTGCGCTATTTCCTGAACCTGCCTGCCATGGGCAACAGACCCATCCATTGGACTCGGCGGGAACGAAAACGGCAGCGAGTATGTTCTCGCTGGAGCACGAGATACGCGCCGACATGGCATTTCTCGCCGATGACGAGTTGCATGGGCGGGGTTCGGCTACCCGTGACGAACACATCGCCGCCCTCTTTGCTGCATCCCAGTTCGCAGAGATTGGCCTGGAGGCCGGAGGCGACAACGGAACCTACCTTCAAAAGACTCCGCTCCCGAACCCTTTGCCTCCGCGTATGCAGCAGCGGTTCTCCAAATTCGAAGACACGCCTCGCAAAGAGACGTGGAACGCCGTCGGGATTCTTCGCGGATCGGAGTTGCCGAATGAGGTGGTCCTGCTGACCGCACACCTCGACCATCTGGGCGTCGGCCCCGCTGTGAACGGTGACAGCATCTATAACGGAGCGGACGATGACGCCTCAGGCACGACAGCGGTGTTGAGCCTTGCGCATCTGCTCGCGGCCGGTCCGAGGCCAAGGCGCACGATCATCTTTGCCCTCTTCGGCTCTGAGGAGATTGGCGGCTTTGGGAATCGCGCATTCCTCGATCATCCTCCGGTCCCGCTTGCGAATATCGTCGCAAACCTCGAGTTCGAGATGATTGGACGCCCAGATTCGACGGTACCTGCGGGGGCGTTGTGGTTAACGGGTTTTGAACGGTCAGATCTCGGGACAGAACTCGCTAAACACGGAGCGCATTTAGTGAAAGACCCCCATCCTACGGAGGGCTTTTACCAGCGCTCCGATAACTATGCGCTTGCGCGGCGCGGGATCATCGCGCACACGGTATCCAGTTACGGCCTACACAAGGACTACCACCAGCCGTCGGATGAGATTCGCACGATTGACTTTGCTCATATGACGAACGCAATCGCGTCAATGGTGCAGCCGATTCAGTGGCTGGCGAATACAGGGTGGAAGCCAAAGTGGAGCAACGGAGGCAGGCCGGAGTCGGTAGCAACAACTCCCGCAAAATAGAAAGGTGCTGACTCGGTCCGCACCTTTCTATTACGGCTGAAAGAGATTATGCCGCAGGAGTTGGCGATGCCTTCTCCGAATCAAGCACTACGCCGATGGCGTGAATGATCGCAGTCACTCGGATGGCCGCATTGATCAGCTCCTCGGTCGCGCCTTTCTGGCGAAGCACGTGCTCGTGGGAATCAACGCACTTACCGCAGGCGTTCACGGCGCTTACAGCGAGACACCAGAGTTCGAAGTCGACGTGGTCGACCGAGTGCCCGCGAAGCGCATTCATGCGCAGGCGCGCCGGCAAGGCCGCATACTTCTCGTTCGAGGTGAGGTGATGAAAACGGTAGTAGACGTTGTTCATCCCCATAATCGCCGCCGCCGCCTTGGCCGCGTCGAGCGCTCCCGCATTGAGGCCGTTCGCCTCGGACTCTGCGATGACTGCCGCAGTGAGGTCAGGGTTGCGCGTTGCGATTGCGGCCGCGACAACGGTTCCCCAGAGCTGCTGTGGGGTCAGTTCGTTGTTCTGTTTGACCAGCGAGGAATAGTTCAGCTTGAGGTCTTTTGCATAGGCGGGGAGGCCGCCGATCAACTCATCCAGTGCCATTACAGAGTCCATCCTTCACGTGCGTAAGAGCCACGTATGAAAAAGGGGCGCGACCGCGTGAGCGGCCACGCCCGTATTTACTGTGGAAACGTTAAGCGAGTGTCGCCTCGCCCTTCTGCCAGTTGCAGGGGCACAACTCATCGGTCTGCAGCGCATCGAGCACGCGCAGCACCTCCTGCGGATTACGTCCCACAGAGAGGTCTGTCACGTAGATGAAGCGGATGATGTTGTCCGGGTCGACGATGAACGTGGCGCGCTGCGCAACACCGGCCTTCTCGTCAAGGATACCGAGCTGCCCGCAGAGATCACGCTTGATGTCTGACAGCATGGGGAAGGGCAGATCTTTCAGGTCTGCATGGTGCGTGCGCCACGCAGCGTGGACATATTCGTTGTCGGTGCTGCCTCCCAGGATCTGGCAATCGCGGTCCGCGAACTCGCCGTTCAACTTGCCGAAGGCAGCGATCTCAGTCGGGCACACGAAGGTGAAGTCCTTGGGCCAGAAGAAGTACACCTTCCACTTGCCGGGGTACGACTCTTCCGTGATGGTGGTGAATGCCTTGGCCTCGTCCTTTTCAGTCGAGATAGTTGCCGTCAGGCTGAAGTCAGGAAATTTTTCGCCAATCTGAAGCATATTGCAGTACCCTCCCAGGGTTCGATCAATCAATTAGTCATGAACAGTAAGTTTACAAGTTACGTAGCTAGAAAACGGACAAAAGACACTTAAACTACATTTACAATCATATCAGTTATAGCCACTTAAAGCAGAAAAAACGGCCATATTTCAGGCCGTTTTTTGCATAGTTTCAAGTTGTGACAACAGGCTAGTAAGGTAGTTATTCCTACCTAGGCTGAAACTAACTCTTCCTTCTTCACAATGTCCTCGATCTTACGACCGATGGCCTTTGCAACGCCTTCACCATACTTCGGATCGCACTTGTAAAAGTGGTTGATCTGCAGGTCCTGGATACGTTGCTCAACCTGACTGAGGCTGGAGCCGATGTTGCCCACCAGCCGCTCCTGCGCGTCCGGACTCATCAGACGGAAGAGGTTGCCGGGTTGCGTGTAGTAGTCACTGTCGTGCTCGCGGTGGCTGAAGCGGCCAACAGTGGACGTGCTGTAGCTTGTCGGACGCTCGACATACTTCGGGTGCTGCGTCGGGCCGCCGAAGCTGTTCGGTTCGTAGTTCGGAGTGCTGCCGCCGTTCGCATTGAAGCGCATGGAGCCGTCGCGATTGTAAGTGCTGTACGGGCACTTCGGCTCATTCACCGGCAGCAGGTTGTAGTTGACACCGATGCGGTAGCGATGTGCGTCAGGGTAGCTGATGAGGCGTCCCTGCAACATCTTGTCCGGCGAAAATCCCATGCCGGGGGCAACGTTCTTCGGGTCGAACGCCGCCTGCTCCACCTCGGCGAAGTAGTTCTCCGGGTTGCGGTTGAGCTCAAGCTCGCCGACCTCGATGACCGGGTAATCGCTATGCGGCCAAACCTTGGTGAGATCGAACGGATTGATGTGATACGTGGCGGCATCGGCCTCGGGCATGATCTGGACCTGAACCCTCCACTTGGGAAAATCGCCCTTCTCGATGGCGTTGAAGAGGTCGCGCTGCGAGTAGTCCATGTCGACCGACTTCATGTTATCGGCCTCCTCGCGCGTGAAGTTCTTGATCCCCTGCTTGGTCTTGAAGTGCCACTTGCAGTAGAAGAGTTCACCCTTGGCGTTGATGAGCGAGAAGGTGTGACTGCTGTAGCCATTCATATGGCGGTAGCCGTCCGGAGTTCCGCGATCAGAGAACAGAATCGTCACTTGATGGAGCGACTCAGGTGACAGGCTCCAGAAGTCCCACATCATCGTCGGCGATTTGAGGTTGGTCGCGGGGTCGCGCTTCTGCGTGTGGATGAAGTCGCTGAACTTGAGCGGATCGCGGATGAAGAACACTGGGGTGTTGTTGCCCACCATGTCCCAGTTCCCTTCCTCGGTGTAGAACTTCAGCGCGAAGCCGCGTGGGTCACGCTCAGTGTCGGCTGAACCCTTCTCGCCGCCAACGGTCGAGAAGCGGAGGAAGGTGGGGGTCTGCTTGCCCACCTTGTCAAAGAGTTTGGCAGTTGTGTACTTCGCCATATCCGGATTCGTCACGGTAAACGTGCCGTATGCGGCTGAGCCCTTGGCGTGAACGACGCGCTCCGGGACACGCTCGCGGTTGAAGTGCGCCATCTTCTCGAACAGAAGGAAGTCTTCGAACACGACAGGACCGCGCGGTCCGAGCGTAAGAGAGTTCTGATTATCGCCGACTGGCCGGCCTGCATCCGTTGTCATTACTTTGCCTTTTAGCTCTTCTGCCATGCTTCACCTCAAAATACGGTTATAAGGTTGAAACTAAGCCTTCTGACACTTTGCACAGAGGCCAATCACATCGACGGCATACCGCTCGACCAAAAAGCCTCCGGGCAGGCGATGCCGTTTCGACACAAGTCCGAGCTCCTGCTCTCCGATATCGGTAATTGACTTACAGCGTGAGCACACCATGTGGTGATGTGCCTCGTCGTTCATCTCCACGCGCACTGAGCCATGGTGCATGCTCATCTTGCGAAAGATGCCGCTCTCTACAAACAAGTGGATGTTCTTGTAGACGGTTGCCAGCGAGATCGCTGGCACCTTCTTCTTGATCCGGGCGTAGACTTCTTCCGGACTGGGATGGCCTTCCATGCTCTGCATGACCTCGTACAGCATCTGACGCTGATGCGTCACTGCGATGCCATGTTCGGCACAGAGTTCACGGAACGTCAGTTTCGACAGGGTCTGCACTTCCTCAGTCTATCCCGGAAAAGATGATAAATATTATCGTTCGATAAATTAAGTTATCCACAGGCTTCCCTGGGAAGGCAGGCTGGCCGCTAAGCCATCTCGATCGAGCGACCCGCGGCAGCACGTCCTTTTATCTGCATTATGGAGGGGAGGAGCGGAAGAGCCGCAGGAGAGCATGCCCGGAAGATTGCCTGGTCGCCGGCGACTTCCCCGCACTCGAAGCTCCAACCGTGCTCCTCCATAAGCCGCTCCAACGCGGGCAGGTTCACAGAGACATCATGCAGTTCACCGACGACATACACTGGCCGCTCCTCTGTGGGCAGAAGAGCGGAGAGAGCTTCCACTTCCATACCCTCGATATCGAGTTTGATGAGGATACGCTTCGCAGGGTAAGTGCCAATCGCATCCTTCAGGAGATGGACGGGCATCTGCAGGACACTGTCGTAGGGCTTCGCAGCGTCGAAGCTGCTGTCGATCGCTCCGCGGCAGTAAAACGGGATCGATCTGCGGGTCCCACCCAGGCAGGCATTCACGATCTCTGCGTCAATCCGGTTGATTGCAAGATGCCTTCGGCACTGCTCGCTGTTATGCGGCATCGGTTCATAAATCACAAATTTCGGAGGCTTGGCAGCCGAAGACTCCATTGCCGCTACACGAAGCGTAAAGAGACCCACATTGCCGCCTCCATCGATGACGAGATCAGGATGGAAGCCATGGTCGAGATGGTAGGTATCTCGAGCGCAGAGTTCGAGAGCGCTTTGAAAATCGCTTGATAACTCGGATGTTCGCAGAAAGATCTTCAGATAGCGCTGGGAGCACCAATAACGGAGAGAGATCTCACCCTTGTGAATGAAAGGCCAGAGAAGTGGCCGCGAGATGAAGCGGAATTTGGGACGGGTAAATGTTGCCGCAACAAGCAGAAGCTTCCAACTGCTCAACGGTGATTGAAGACTCAGGATGCTTCTCGTATTTTGAAACGCCATACGTGGCCACCATGGGGAGGATGAGTTGCTGGACACAGAATACTGCCTGGGACCATAACCATTCGAGTCTACCTAGAATCCCATACCATTCAATGAATTTCCGCGAGAACGCCGGGAAGCAGTTCCTCAGTTCAGCCGTTCGCGTTCCGTCTTGCCTTGGCGCGGATCCAGCGGCTTGCGTCCAGCGAAGCCGTCTTCGGGAGTGTGCCAGTAGGCGATCTCCTTTTCGCCGAGCTTCCAGCACAACAGGATCGACTTGCCGTCGAGAACGGAGGGAAAGTCGAGCAGCTCCTGTTCCAGGTCTTTCACCTGCACACCGATTGCGTCGATCTCGGAGAGCGTGTCCTTTGCCTCCTGCACAGACTTATCCCGCTCGGCGCGGCGGCGCGCAGCGACCGCGACGTCGACGTGCACGCCGCCGAGCAGAAAAATCCGCTGGCTGAGCTGCTGCATCTCGTCCTCAAGCTCAGAGACGTGCTGACCTGCGGTCTGCGCCTTGCGTAGAAGCGCCTCGACGACAGGCAGCAGAGTCTGCGCCTCGCTGAGTGTAAAGATGCGGCTCAATCGTGCTTCCCTCTCACTTCACCTCAAGCATACGATCAAGGGCAACTTTCGCCCAATGCTTGACATCCTCATCCACCTGGATGCGGTTGACGACGTGGCCTGCAACCAGGTTTTCGAGCGACCAGGCGAGATGCTGCGGCGAGATGCGATACATCGTCGTGCAGAGGCAGCCGGAGTCGTCAAGCGTTATGACCCGCTTGCCCAGCGGGGCGAACCGCTTGGCGAGCCGGTTGACGAGATGGATCTCCGTGCCGACGGCGAAGCTCGCGCCCTCTGGAGCCTTCTCAATGACTTCGATGATGCGCTCGGTCGAGCCCAGTGCATCGGCCTTCTGGCAGACCTCCCAGCGGCACTCAGGATGCACAATGACCTGCATCTCAGGGTAGTCGCGACGAACGCGATCGACGTGCTCGGGGAGAAAGCGCTGATGGACCGAGCAGTGGCCCTTCCAGAGGATGACCTTCGCCGCGCGCAGACGGTCGGGGCTGACACCCCCATTGATCTGGTACGGGTCCCAGACGACCATCTCGCTGAGAGGAATATTCATGGCGAACGCGGTATTGCGGCCGAGGTGCTGGTCAGGCAGGAAGAGAATTCTGCTGCCGCGCTCGAAGGCCCACTCGAAGGCTCCGCGAGCGTTCGACGAGGTGCAGACGAGGCCGCCGTGCTCTCCGCAGAACGCCTTGATCGCTGCCGCGGAGTTCATGTAGGTGAGCGGAATCAGGTCGCCTGTGAGACCGGCGCGCTCGAGCGAGTCCCAGCAGTCCTCGACCTGGCCGATCTCGGCCATGTCGGCCATCGAGCAGCCAGCGTTGAGGTCGGGCAGGATGACCTGCTGCCAGGGGCGGGCGAGAACATCGGCAGTCTCCGCCATGAAGTGCACGCCGCAGAAGAGCATGTACTTTGCATCGGTCTGCGAGGCGATCTTTGAGAGCTTGTAGCTGTCGCCAGTGTAGTCGGCGAAGCGGATGACCTCGTCGCGCTGATAGTGGTGCCCCAGCAGGACGACGTCGGTTCCCAACGTGGCACGCGCCGCTGCAATGCGCGCATCCATCGTGTGGTCCGGCTGGGTAAGGTAGTTCTCGAGGGAACATGCTTCTGCTGCAGATTCTGCCGCGGTCGATGCCGCGACCTCTTCCATCAGTACGCTCAAGTTACTCCGCCTTCAGTCTCACGAGGCCATACGGTATCGGCCTGTGGCCATTGCCGCTCTCGCCTTGAGACGGGGATGTTGAAAGCATTCATTGCGAGGCTGCAGTGGATTCGCTGCGCTGGCTATAAAACCAGCACCCAGTCCACGGGGATGTTGCAACCCTACTCGTTTCCTTCACCTGCTGCGGACCGTGAACGGCCGCTTGTACTTCATTGGACGAAAGACGTGTTCCAAAGGATTCCATCTTTTGTCACGGCCTGAACTTATACCTGCTCAAGCCTTGCGAGTAATTTTACCTCAGAGCCGCGGGGCACTGCCGATGTTGTTCCCGCTCGACATAAGCCATTATGATGAGAAGCAATTATGCCGAGCCTCGGCGATAGCGCCTTCATCTTTCTCCTCGCCCTGCTCCTCTTCGGCCCGAAGAAGCTGCCCGAGCTCGCGCGTCAACTGGGCAAGCTGATGGCCGAGTTCCGCCGCGCCTCTAACGAGTTCAAAATGCAGATGGAAGAGGAGCTGCGGATGGCCGAACAGGCCGAGCAGCAGAAGAAGATCGCCGCCATGGAGGCCGCGGCTCCCGCTGCTCCCGCGCTGACCGAAGGAACCGTGACAGAGAACACAATCGCCGCGCCGGTGAATGACGCTCCTGAGGCCCTGCCGTCTGGTACTGAGCCTCTGCCGATTGCGACCTCGGGGGAGTTGAACATGATGCCTCCATCGACAGGCCTGCCTGTCGCGAACGACTCCGTGGCGCACGCGTTCGATTCCGTACCGCACGTCGCTGACCCGGATCTGCCGCCCGCCGCAGCAGTCAGCGAGTCTACTCTGGCGCATGAGACGGCGGTGTTTGATCGCTCTGAGGGCCACACGCCCGATGCGCCGGACCACTTCCCGAACGAGGCCCCGATTCATGGCTGATCTCGTTGACCGGGCCCGAGCCGCTGTGACTGACCGTGCCGAACTACCGGGTATGACCTTGATGGAGCACCTAGATGAGCTGCGCAAGCGGCTGATCCGCTCGGTGATCTATCTGCTCATCGGGTTCGTGGTGGCATATATCTTCCGCGAACAGCTCTACGGCATCGTATCGAGGCCAATCGATGAACTACACCTTCCTCTGAACTTCGCCCATCCGACCGACGCGCTAAACCTCTATCTGAAGACCTCTTTGGTCGGTGGAGCGATTCTCGCATCACCGTTCATCCTGTATCAGGTCTGGCTGTTCATCTCGCCGGGAATGTACTCCAACGAGAAGCGTTACGTCGTCCCGTTCATGACTGCGACAGTCACCCTCTTCCTCGCCGGGGCATGGTTCGGATACCGCTGGGTCCTGCCGGGCGCACTGAAGGTGCTGATCGGCGACTTCGGCAAGCGCTTTCATCCCAACATCATGATCGACGACTACACGAACTTCTTCCTGGCCGTGATTCTCGGGCTGGGGATTACGTTCGAGCTACCGATCCTGATCTTCTTTCTGTCGATCCTCGGAATCGTCGATGCAAAGTTCCTGGTACGCCACATCCGCTATGCGGTTCTGATCATCTTTGTGATCGCGGCGATCATCTGCCCGCTCCCCGATCCGGTGAGCATGTGCCTGTTCGCGACTCCAATGCTGGTGCTGTATCTGGTCGGCGTCGGCGTCGCATATGTCTTCAACCCCTCCCGTCGCAAAGCCAAAGAGGCCAAGTCCGCATGATCTTCTCTATTGCCCGGAGTTGCCGGTTGAGTTGCCGCCCCGTACGACGGCTCTCGGTTCTCATGTCAGCCCTGCTATTGCCAACTCTGGCACCTGCTCAGGCCCATAAGGCCGCAGCGAAGTTCAGTGGGCAGGCGGCGTATGGCCTGACCAGCGAGTACATCACTGCGGCGCCGCATCGCTGGATCGGCTCGCCCGACCACGCCAAGGCTGAGGAGTTCATCAAGTCCCACTTCAAGGCAGAGGCGGCGAAGGGCGACTTCGAGGCCGACCACTTCGACGCCAACACGCCCGCCGGACGGCTTCCGATGACGAACTACATCGTCCGCTTTCCTGGCAAGAAGGACGGCGTGATCGTAGTCGCGAGTCACTACGAGACAAACTACCCGCTGCGCGACATCAACTTTGTGGGAGCCAACGATGGCGGCTCAACCACAGCGCTTCTCATTGAACTGGGAAACTACATGCGTGCACATCCGCCTGAGGGATACAGCGTCTGGCTGGTCTTCTTCGACGGCGAAGAGGCGATCCAGTCGTGGAGCGACCACGACTCGCTTTACGGCAGCCGTCATCTCGCGGCGAAGTGGTCCGCGAACGGAACGATTAGCAAGATCAAGGCGTTTCTGCTGACCGACATGATCGGGGACAAGGACCTGAACATCGACAAGGACGGGAACTCGACCCCATGGCTGCTGGACACGCTCGCCGTGGCAGCGAAAAATACCGGGCACTCGTCGTATATCTTCAGGAATCCTACCGAAGTGTCTGACGACCACCTGCCTTTCCGGCAGCGCGGCGTCCCTGTGCTGGACATCATCGACCTGGACTACGGCCCGCCGACGCAGGAGCACCCGGAGGGCGGATATCACCACACAGCGCTCGATACTCTGGATAAGGTGAGCGCACACTCCCTGCAGATTGCCGGCGATCTGGTCATAGAGATGATCCGCCTGGTCAATCTGCACGGCTGAGGCTGCTTACAAGCCGAAAAAGGGCGACCTCTCGGCCGCCCTTTTTCGGTGTTGTCGTAAAGAGCTACTTGGTGCAGGGGTGGTTGTGATCAGCGTGAGCGCCCTTGGCTTTGGCGTCGGCCTCTGACATGTAAGCGCCCTGCTTGGTCTTGCCGTAGTACTGCGAGCCGGGGCAGTGGTAGACGTTGGAGGCTGTATTGACCCAAACCATTCCCGGGCCACCGCCTGCCGCCTGTGGCATGCTCGCCGTGGACGAAGCCTTGGAAGCAGCCTTGGCCGGAGCCGCAGCGGCTGTTGATGCAGCGGCAGCGGGAGCAGCCTCTGTAGCGGAGGCTGCCGCCTTCGGGGCCGCCGCGGCCGAAGCCGCAGGTGCAGTGGCAAACCACTCTTTGACGCCCTGGTGACCATGGCAGGCGCCGCTCTTGCTTGCTGAACTGGTGTAGGTGCCGTCCTTACACTGGCCCGTGGAACCGGCAGGTGCCTGGGAAAAACCGGCCTGGGCCACGAAAAACCCGGCGGCTACCATCATGAGACGAATTGCGATTTTCATACACGCTCCTCAATCACGATCAAGAAACGCAAGTGGAACGATTTGCGCCCGTAATACGGGCAATATGCTACGCCCGGGGTGCCATCCTGTCACCAGGAGCCTATAGCCAAATGGTTAACTCCCGCCAGCCAGGCTGGCTTAACTGTTTGCTAACTTCCGCTTTCGAGGGATGGCTTCGCGGCAAGAGCTCCGCTTATTCTGCTGCTCTCATTGTGAGGTGTGTCTATGCAGACATCGTCTGTTTTGTCTCCGCGTGACCGCTCAAGTTCATCCGTGGGATCGGCTCCACAGAGCGGTTCTGAAGGGTTCTTCAACGCCCACCCGGTGGGGGAGATTCTCCGCAGTCTCCTTCTCTCCTCTGTCCTTTGGGTACTACTTGGGATTGCTATCTATTTCATCTATACGATGATTCTGGGTCTGAGCTAACCCGCTCAGCGTTAGGAAGCACACGGTACCTGGCCCCTCCACATATGCGCGGGGCCTCGTACCGCGATAGCATCCTAAGGGTATGGAAGGCTTTACCCCTCTAAGCCATTGGGTCGGATTTCACGTATTCGTCATCGCCCTGATGGGGGTGGAGCTGCTCTATGCCCGGAGACAACCTGCCGGGAGGCAGCACGCCGTCTCGGTTACCTCAACCGCGCTATGGGTGGCCGCTGCACTCGCCTTCGCCGGGTTCGTCCTACTGAAAATGGGAGGAGCGGCGGCGACGCAGTATCTGGCGGGCTATGCCATTGAAGAGGCGCTCTCCATCGACAACCTGCTCGTCTTCCTGATGCTCTTCGGAATGCTACAGATCGAGTCGGCGAAGCAGCCGAAGGTGCTCTTCTGGGGAGTCGCAGGGGCGATCGTGATGCGCGGCGCCTTTATCGCCATGGGAATCGAGCTGTTGGAGCGGTTCGCATGGATCAGCTATGTGTTTGGTGCGGTGTTGCTGTTCGCCGCCGTGAAGTTTCTCCTGCCCAAGGAGAAGGAGAAAGAACACGCGCCTCGCTGGCTGCTATGGCTCTCTCAAGTGAGGCCTGTGAGCCTGCGTCAGGACTGCTTCGTCACCGTCGAGGACGGCCAGCGGATGGTGACGGTGCTCCTTCTGGCGCTGGTGGCCATCGAACTGACGGACCTGGTCTTTGCAATCGACTCCATCCCGGCGGTGCTCTCGATCACTCGGCAACCCTTCCTTGCCTATACCTCAAACATCATGGCAGTCATGGGGCTGCGCTCGCTGTACTTCCTGCTGGCGCATCTGCTGAAGCGGCTGCGGTTCCTGCACTACGGGCTCGCAGCCGTGTTGGCGTTCGCCGGGTTGAAGATGCTGGCCGCCCGCTGGTACGAGGTGGGTCCCGTGGCTTCGCTCGTCACGGTTCTCGCGATGATCGGCGTAACGATCGTGTTTTCGCTCTGGCTGAAGGCTCCCAAGAGCCAAGTCGCGCAGCGTTAGATGGCTAAATTGGCCTTTACCGGGGCACTGCAACGACGCGGCGGCAGATGCAGCCGGGTCTTTTACTGTGTGAAGCTGAGCGTGCCGTTCTGAAGGATCGAGTGCCGGGCCTCCGCATCCTTCCGGGGAAAGTCGTTGCGGAAGTGCGCGCCCCGACTCTCGCGGCGGCCGATGGCAGAGGCGACGATGGTGCTCGCGATGGTGTGAAGATTGTGCGCTTCGATAGCTCGGCGCGACAGACCACGAGGCATGGTAGCCCCCAAGGCGGCGATCGCCCGCTCCGCGGCTTCAAGGCCGGCCGCGTCGCGAAGAAGGCCGGCATACTTCCACATGACGTCGCGAAGCTCTTGAATCCATCGTTCGATGCTGGCGTCGTGGGTTGAGCCATTCGGCGACGGAACGGAGGTGAGCTGGACCTTGTGCGGCACAGGAACAGTGTGGTCGGCGATCATGGCGTCGGCGGCGGCGGCTCCGAAGACCAGACCTTCCAGCAGCGAGTTGCTCGCCAGTCGATTGGCGCCGTGAACGCCGGTGCAGGCGGCCTCGCCCGCGGCATAGAGGCCAGGTAGTGAGGTGCGGCCGTGAACATCGGTACGGATGCCTCCCATCAGATAGTGCGCCGCGGGGCGTACCGGAATGAGGTCCCGGTTGAGGTCGAGGTGATGCTGGGCGAGGAAGCTCGATATGCCGGGAAAGCGCTGCCGGAGGTCCTTCTGCACATGACGCATGTCGAGGTACACGGGGCCGTCCATCCCCTCGTGCGTGATGGCACGGGCGACGACGTCGCGCGGAGCAAGCTCCAGCAGCGGGTGGTAGCGGTGCATGAAGCGCTCGCCCGCCGCGTTGACCAGATACGCACCCTCGCCGCGGAGGGCCTCGCTCAGCAGAAAGCGCGGTGCGCCGGGGGCGCTGAAAGCAGTGGGATGGAACTGGTAGAACTCCATATCGCTGACGGCTGCGCCTGCGCGATAGGCCATGGCGATGCCGTCGCCTGTAGTGACCGCCGGGTTCGTGGTATCGCTGTAGACCTGGCCTGCGCCTCCGCTCGCAATGAGCACCGCATCGGCATAAACGGTAAGCAGCCCGCCCTCGCCATCGAGCAAGGTCGCACCGACGATGCGGCCGCCTTCGGTCAGCAGATCGATACCAGTCGTCCACTCCATAATCCGAATCGCAGGAATCTGCCGGACGTGGCGCAGCAGCGAGAGCGCGATCTCCCGGCCCGTGGCATCGCCCTGGGCATGCAGGATGCGGTTACGGCTGTGGGCGGCCTCGCGGGTCAGCATCAGCTCGCCGTGTTCGCGGTCGAAGTCTGTTCCCCAGGTAAGGAGTTCCTGCACACGCTTCGGCCCCTGCTCGACGAGGACGGCAGCCGCCTCACGGTTGACGAGACCGTCGCCCGCAGCAACCGTGTCCTCCAGGTGAAGCGCAACGTCTTCGTCGCCCCCCATGGCCACGGCGATGCCGCCCTGTGCGTAGGCCGTGTTCGACTCGGCCAACTCTTCCTTGGTGATGACGAGGACCGTGCCTGCCTCGGCCAGCTGAATCGCCGCGCGAAGACCGGCGATTCCAGCCCCGATGATCAGAAAATCAACCTGTTCTCTTGCCCCATCACTGGCAGCGAAATCAACCCCATCTTGCGAAAATCCCACAGTAACTCCTGTCTCTTGATGCTACTCCCTGCAAACGTCTGCATACTCCATACGATAGGATGAAGCTATTGTGTCTGTGATTCATCTCAAGACTCCAAGCGCCAGCTACGACATCACAATCGGCTCCGGTCTGCTCCGCACGCTCTCTTCACGATTGAAGAAGCTCAGGGACAAGAAGCCATTCCGCACCTTCGTCGTCACCTCGCCGGAGATATGGGGACTCTGGGGCAGGAAGTTCCTCGAATCCTTCGCTGAGCCGCCAACTGTACTGTTCCTTCCCGCGGGCGAGGCGCATAAGCGGCTGCGCACGCTTGAGTCGTTGACCGAGCAGATGGCCGAGGCGGGAGCCGACCGTGACGCTCTGCTAGTGGCCTTCGGCGGCGGCGTGGTCGGTGATGTGACAGGCTTCCTCGCAGCAATCTACATGCGCGGGGTCCCCTATGTGCAGATTCCCACAACCCTTCTCGCGCAGGTGGACTCCTCCGTCGGCGGCAAGACCGGCGTCAATCTCGCCGCGGGCAAGAACCTCGTCGGCAGCTTCCACCATCCTCTCGCCGTTCTCGCAGACATCGACCTGCTGGGAACACTTCCCGCAGCCGAGCTTCACGCCGGCCTGCAGGAGTCAATCAAAGCCGGCGTCATCCGCGATGCAAGCCTCTTTCGCTACCTCGAACGCAACGCAGATACGGTGCTCTCCGGAGACGCCAAGGCGTTGGCGCACGTTGTCGCGGCAAGCGTCCGGGTCAAGGCCGAAGTCGTTGCCAGCGACGAGCGCGAGTCCGGCCTGCGGATGATTCTCAACTACGGACACACCGTGGGCCATGCGATCGAGGCCGCCACGGGCTACAAGCAACTCCTGCACGGCGAGGCTGTAGGCTGGGGCAGCATCGCGGCGACCAGGCTCGGGCTCATGCGCGGACTCATCTCCGATGCCGAAGCGAGCCGGATCATCAGCCTGATCCTGCGCTACGGCCCACTCAGCGGCTTCACAGCAACCGCTGAGAAGCTCGTGGCCCTGACTTCGAGTGACAAGAAAAATCGCAGCGGCACGCTTTCATTCATCCTGCCAACTGGAATCGGAGCCGTCGAGATTGTCCGCGACGTCACCAAAGCAGAGCTGCTCGAGGCCACCGCGTGGATGCTCGCGCTGATGCGCGAGAAGACCCGGGGCACCGCCGCAAAGAAGCGAGCATGACAAATCTGCATCAGAATCGGCTGGAGCATGAGTCCTCCACGGGAGCACGGCCAACAGGAGCGAGCACCGAAGAGGCCGCAGCCACCGGCGTGCAGCAGATGTTCGACTCGATCGCGCCAAAGTACGACCTTTTGAACGATCTGCTCTCCGTGGGGCTCGACCGCTGGTGGTGGACACGCGCGGCACACACCTTTCACGAAGTGCTGGCGCGGCCTGAAGCAGTGGCGCTCGATCTCTGCTGCGGAACCGGCGACATGACGCTCGCGCTGATGAAGCACCGCCCTGCGGGATCGGGCGAGGCCCCGATGCTTGCCGTGGACTTCTCGCACGAGATGCTGTCGCGAGGCGCAGAGAAATTCGCCGGGCGAAACATCATCGCGATTGAAGCCGACGCGCTTCATCTTCCTGTTGCCGCAGGCTCGCTCGATCTGGTGACCTCAGCCTTCGGGTTTCGCAACCTGGCGAACTATGAGGAAGGGCTCGCCGAGCTCTACCGCGTACTGAGGCCAGGCGGTCAGATCGGAATCCTGGAATGCAACCAACCGGAGGGGGTGACCGGCGCCGTATACAACCTCTACTTCAGGAAGATTCTGCCGAAGATCGGCGGGATGATCTCGGGAGACGCCAGGGCCTACAGTTACCTTCCGGCCTCGGTTGAGCGCTTCCCACGCCCGGCGCGCATGTTGAAGCTCATCCGCGAAGCGGGATTCAGCGACGCAACCTGGACGGGCTACACCTTTGGCACGACAGGGCTTTACCGCGCCAGAAAGCCCTGAGCCCTTGAAAACAAGAGACGTGCACGCGCGCCTGACATTCGGTACGATTGAGTTCCCATGACCTCCACCGAGACAACGCAGAATGCCCTTCAGACCCGCTCTGTGAAGCGTTCTGCGGCTCTCTCGTCCGTTCTGGCGGCGCTGGGGATCACGCTGCTGAAGTTCCTGACGGGAGTGCTTACGGGCTCTCTCGGCATGCTGTCTGAGGCGGTCCACTCGACGATTGATCTCGTCGCAGCCGCGATCACCCTGTTCTCCGTCCAGGTCTCTGACCGGCCGGCCGACGACACCCACAACTATGGCCACGGCAAGGTGGAGAGCCTGTCAGCCTTCATCGAGGCCGTGCTGATGCTGGTCTCATGCGTGTGGATCGTAGCCGAGGCTGTACGGCGCATCTTCTTCCACGAGCGCCTGTCCCTGGCATTCTCGATATGGCCGTTCGCCGTACTGCTGTTGTCGATGGCGGTCGACTATACCCGGTCGAAGAAGCTCTCGCGGGTCGCGCACGATCATCAGAGTATCGCGCTCCAGGCGGATGCGATGCACTTCAGCACGGACATCTGGTCGTCGTTCGCCGTGCTGGTAGGGCTGAGCGCAACCTATGCTGGGAAGCAGTGGAAAATTCCGGCGCTGCAGATGGCAGACCCCATCGCAGCGCTTGTCGTCGCCGGGGTGATTCTCCACGTGACGTGGCGGCTGGCGCAGCAGACGATTGATGCTCTGCTGGACGCCACGCCAAGCGAGACACGCGAAAAGATGCGCCGCGAGCTGGTCCGCGATCTTCGCGCAATCGACGGCGTCCTCTCGGTCGATCGCATTCGGACGCGCCGCTCCGGATCAAGCTACTTTGCCGACCTCACCCTCGGCCTGCCGCGCAACCTTACCTTCCAGCGCTCCGAGCAGATCACCCTGGCGGCGACGGAGGCAGTAAAGCGCCATCTTCCGGGCGCGGACGTCGTGGTGCACTCAGTGCCGAAGGCTCCGCTGGCTGAAAGCGTCCATGACAGGATTCGCGCGGTTGCGGCACGCTCGAACCTTGTGATCCATGACGTGACGGTGCAGCAGTTCAACCATCAACTGCACGTGGAACAGCACCTCGAAGTCGACGAGACAATGCCCCTGCGCAAGGCGCACGATCTGGCAACGCAGCTTGAGTCCGAGATCCGTCGCGAGATTCCGGAGATCTCCTCCATTCTGACGCACATCGAGAGTCTGCCTGCGACAATCGAGCGACCATCCTCACAGGAGCGCGACCGGCAGCTCGAAGTACGGCTGCGACGCGCCGCCACAAGGTTTCCAGAGATCCTCGATATCCACGACGTGTTTGTGACCAGACTCGGCCCCGCCAGTGAACAGCACATCCAGATGAACTGTCACTGCACGCTGCCGGATGATCTGCCGATGTCGCGCGTGCATGCTGTCATTACCGCCCTTGAGGGCGAGTTCAAACTGGATTCGCCTGAGGTCGACCGGCTGCTGATTCACCCGGAGCCTGCTACGGACAATCGCCGGTGATGAAACGGTAGGATGGTGGGATGAGGCGTTTCTTCAACCTGGTTCTCGGGGCGATGGCGATGGTGGCAGTGGCCCTCATCTCTGCGTTCATCGCCATGCGACTCGCGATTCATGGGCGCGAAGTCAAAGTGCCCAATCTGACGCACATGACGGTCGCGGAGGCAAGCCGTCGCGCAAGTTCAATGGGACTGCAACTGAGGCTGGAGAACAAGTTCTATTCGCCGAACACTCCCGCCGGCGAGGTGCTCGCACAGTTCCCCGCCCCTGGCGCAGTCGTGCGACGAAATTGGCCCGTGCGTGTAACTGAAAGCCTGGGGACCCAGCAGGTCTCGATCCCCGATCTTAAGGGGCAGGGAGAACGGGCCGTCTCGATCCATCTAAAGCAGCTAGGGTTGGAGTTGGGGACGGTGGGGCAGCTTGCCTCTCCGGACGAGCCGGGAGTGGTGGTCGCGCAGACCCCTCCTGCCAACGCAACGGGAGTGGATTCACCTAGAGTCAGCGTACTTCTGAGCGTTCCCTCGGATGACGCGGAGCAGGCCTACGTGATGCCTTCGCTGGTGGGGCTGAGTCTGGCGGGAGCCTACGCACGGGCGATGGCAGCCGGCCTGCGCGTGGCTAGCATCGAGGATGTCACCCCTGCCTCAGCAGTAGCGGCTCCAGTAGATGCGGCCACCCCTGCTGCAACTCCAGCGACTCCTTCTACAGCGACGACAACAATAACTCAAACCGCTCCGGCCGCCTCAACCACCGGGACGGTCATGGCCCAGACGCCTCCGTCAGGACACCGGGTCGTGCGAGGAGAGATCGTCAGGCTCTCCCTGACCCATTGATCTCTTCTGCCCTCTTCGGTCTCCTGACGCACCTTATGCCTGGGCAGGACGCTCCAGCAGAGCCGCGAAGAATCCGTCGCCAGGGTGCGTTCCTGGCAAGGTCCGGAGAGCGTGGTTGCGAATGGCTCCCGGCAGAGGTTCACGAAGCACGCCACTCGCCGCCAAACGGTCGAGGACAGGTTCAATCGAAACGGTGTGGAGCGGAACATCGGCGGCGACTGCGGCGATGACCTGCTCGCACTCCTCGGGCTCAAGCGAGCAGGTGGAGTAGAGGAGCCGTCCGCCAGGAGCAAGACGATCGAGCGCAGCCCGCAGAATGGCACGTTGGCGTGCGGCATGGCGTTTGAGATCCGGTAAAGCAAGGCGATGACGGATCTCGGGGTTGCGCGCGAGTGTGCCGGTGCCGCTGCAGGGAACGTCGCAGAGGATCAGGTCGAAGTGGCCAAGGCTCGCGGCTGGCTCGGTAGCATCGGCGACCTCGGTGCGAATGTTTGAGGCATAGGGATACTGCCCGAGACGGGCGCGCATTCGCTCAAGGCGGCGCGGGCTGGCGTCGGTTGCGAGAATGGACGCACTGGGCAGGCGATGAGCAAGGATGAGGGTTTTGCCGCCTGGCGCGGCGCAGGCATCCCAGACGCGCGTGGCCTGCGCAGCGGAGGCGGCGGCCAGCTCAGCGACGAGACGCGAGCCGTCGTCCATCTGCGGCAAATGCGCTTCAGGCTCGGCTGAAAAGAGTATGGATTCGGCAGGCTCTACCTGGTCGGCTTCGCAGATCTTGAGCGTTGCCTGTCGCCCGTAGGTGGCAACCCAACGCTCGACAAGCCACAACGGATGGCCAAGACGTTGGGCGATGGCGGCAGCGCTCTCGTGGATGGGCCTGCCCCGGGCCGGTGTCGCGGCCAGCTTCCGCAGAATGGCGTTGACCATCCCGGCGGCGTGCGGGTTGCCGCTCCCGCGTGTCAGCTCGACGCTCTCGTTGATGGCAGCGTGCGCGGGGATGCGATCAAGGTGCAGGAGCTGAAAGGCCCCGAGGCGCAGCGCGATGGCGACGGGCTCGCCGAGACGCTGATCGGGGCGTTGAAGCAGAGGTTGGATGCGGGCGTCGAGGGCAATCTGCCAGCGAAGTACTCCGAGGACGAGCGCTGTGGCGAGGTTGCGATCTTCGCCAGATAGCTTTGCAGTGTGAGTGGAGTGAAGAAGATCGTCGCTATTGCCCTTGTTGTCGCCAACCAGCGCGAGAATCTCGAAGGCCGCCATTCGCGCGGGGGAGACGGGCTTTGCCTGAGTCGTCCCTGACGATCTGCGCGACGCCGCGCCTCCGTTCCCGCTCTGCCTGTCCCGTGTCTTCATTGGCCGAGTCGTTCGCCGGTCTTGATCTGGAAGCCGCGCAGGAACTCGGCCGCCGGCATACGGCGCTTGCCTTCGAGCTGCACTTCGTCGATAGCTAGCGTCGTGTACCTGGCGCAGGCGACGAGGAGGGCTTCACCCTCGACGCAGATAGTTCCGGGTTCGTAAAGCTCATGCTCACCGACGGCACGCACGGAGTGGACGATAAGCTTTTTGCCACGCAGCGTGGTGAAAGCGCCGGGCCAGGGCTGAAAGCCGCGCCATCGGTTGTGAATCTGCTCGGCAGTGCGGGCGAAGTCGATGTTGCCGTCGTCGCGGGTCAGGATGGGCGCATGCGTGGCGATGGTGTGGTTCTGCGGCTCGGGGTAGAGATCGCCCTTGGCGAGGCGGCGCAGCGTCTCGACCATGAGCGGCGCACCGACTTCGGCGAGGTTGTCGTAGACGTCGACTGCGGTCTCCTCCTCGCCGATGGGAATGGCCTGCGCGAGCAGCATGGGACCGGTGTCGAGCCCGGCGTCGAGTCGCATCGTAGTGACGCCGGTGACGGTCTCGCCCTCAGCGACCGCCCACTGGATCGGTGCGGCCCCGCGGTACTTCGGCAGCAGCGAGCCATGCAGGTTGATGTTGCCGTGCCGCGGCAGGTCGAGCATCCACTGCGGGATGATGCGGCCATAGGCAACGACGAGGATCGCATCCGGCTGAATCGCTTCAAGCTGCGCGCGAAACTCCGCGTTGGTCTTGATCTTGTCGGGCTGCGTGACCGGAAGGTTATGAGCGAGCGCAGTCGTCTTGACGGGAGGAGCCTGAAGCCGCTGCTCGCGGCCGACGGGCCGGTCTGGCTGTGTGACGACAAGCGCGACCTCATGGCCGGCGGCGAGAACAGCCTCAAGCGTGGGGACGGCGAACTGTGGGGTTCCGCAGAAGACGAGTCTCATTCTGTGTCCATGCTAAATGTTGAACGCTGAATACCTTTTCAACTCAGCGCACAGGAAAGCCCCGGCTCCAGCCGGGGCTTCTACCCTTTCCTGCTCCGCTCAAGCTAGCTGAAGATCTCCTTCACCTTCTCGAAGACCCCGGAGGAGTGCGGAGCGTTATCGATGGGCATCGTCTCGCCGAGCTGCCGCAGAAGCTCCTTCTGCTGCTTTGTGAGCTTGGTAGGCGTCAGCACGTTGATGCGAACGATGAGGTCGCCCTTGCCGCGCTGGTTCAGATGCGGGACTCCCTTGCCGCGCAGCCTGAACTCACGGCCATTCTGCGTGCCTTCGGGAATGCGCAGCGTCTCCGGACCTTCGAGCGTCCCGATCTCGAGCTCGGTGCCGAGTGCGGCCTGTGGAAACGAGATTGGCATCACGCAGTGCAGGTCGTCGCCGTCGCGCTCAAAGAACTTGTGCGGCTTGACGTTCAGGACGACGTACAGATCGCCCGCCGGTCCGCCGAACCTTCCAGCCTCGCCTTCGCCCTGATAGCGGATGCGCGTGTCCTGCTCGACGCCCGCCGGAACCTTGACGAGGATAGTGTGTTCCCTTTCAAGATACGTCTCGCCGTAGCAGACCTTGCAGGCGTCCACGATGAGCGTTCCCGTTCCGCCGCAGACCGAGCACGTGCGCGCGACAGAGAAGAAGCCCTGCTGGAAGCGCTGCTGGCCGCGGCCGCCGCACTGTGTACAAGTGACAGGCCCCTTGCCCTTGGCAGCGCCCGTGCCCCTGCACTCCGCGCATGTCTCGCTGCGGCGTATGGTGATCTCTTTCTCGACGCCGAAGACTGCCTCTTCGAACTCGAGCGAGAGGTCGTAGCGGAGGTCGCGTCCGCGCTGCACCCGCGACGCCTTGCGGCTGCCGCCCATGTTGAACATCTCGCCGAAGAGATCGCCGAAGATGTCGCCGAGGTCCTGCCCGCCGAAGGGGCTGCCGTTGAAGCCCGCGCCAGGGCCGCCGCCGGAGAAGGCCGCGTGACCGTAGCGATCGTAGGCCGCGCGCTTGTCAGAGTCGCTGAGCACCTGGTAGGCCTCGCTGCACTCCTTGAACTTCTCTTCGGCTGCAGGGTCGCCCGGGTTGCGGTCGGGGTGGTACTGCATCGCCAACCGGCGGTAGGCAGTCTTCAGCTCCTGATCGGAGGCGTCGCGCGAAACACCCAATACCTCATAGAAATCAATCTTCGTCACGTTGGCTGTTGATCTCATCTTTCCAAAACCTGTTTCGAACCCTCGTCGCCGAGGTCATTACTCGCTGATCTGGGAGGGATTGGCAGCAATCCTAACCAGTGCCGGGCGCAGCAGCTTGTCACGGATGCGGTAGCCGCGCCGAATCTCCTCGAGAACCTGATGGTCAGGGAACTCCTTGGTTTCGATGCTGCCCAGCGCCTCGTGGATTCTCGGGTCGAACTGCGCGCCGACGGCCTCGACGGGAACGACATTCAGCCCGCGCAAGGCGTCTTCCATCTGCTTCAGAATCAGCTCAACGCCGCTGCGGAGCTGCTCGATCGAGCCTTCGGACTTGAGAGCGAGCTGGAAATTGTCCATCACGCCAAGGAACGGCTCAACCGTGTTCGAAACGGTGTAGTCGCGCACGTCCTGGCGCTCTTTGCCCTCGCGCTTGCGGGCGTTGTCAAACTCCGCCTGCAGCCGCGCCAGCCGGTCGAGCAACTGATCGCGCTCCGCCTTTACCTGGTCAAGCTCTGAGGGAGCTGGCAGAGCGTGCTCCTGCGTCTGGGTCCCCGCTTCGGTCGCCGGGGCTTCCAGTTCGCCCTCCTGTACGGCCTGCACAGTGGTTTCTTCCTGCATTGTGTTGTGTCTCCTCATATTCGATTCCTCTTCTATTATCGCCGATTGCGCACAGTAGCACAGAGCGCGGCGGGGCCGACCGAGTCTACTCAGCCGCGTGGAGCATGCGGTCGAAGACCTGAGAGATGTAGCTCACAGCATTGAGCGTGTTCTCGTAGTGCATCCGCTTCGGGCCCAGGACGCCGAGCGTTCCGCGAGTCTCCCCGCCGACGCGAGCCGGAGCTGCGATAAGAACCAGCCCCGCCATCTCCGGAGCCTGCTGCTCAAGATCGAAGATGACGCGCACGCTCTCCTGCCGCGCGTCGATGTAGGCGTTGAGCAGTTCCACAAGGCGCTGCTTGGCCTCCAGCGCGGCGAGCATCTCGCGGAGATGTTCGCTGTCGGCCTGGCTGCCGATGAGGTTCGCGACCCCCTCGACGAACACCGTCTCGGTCAGGATCTCGCTGGCTGGCAAGGCCTTGGCCCAGAGCTGCTGCACGGCGTCCAGCATGCGCTGGTACTCGCTCCGCTCCTGCTCGACGAGGCGCGCCAGCTCGACGCGAACATGCTCGACGCTCCAGCCGCGAAAATTCTCGTTGACGAAGTTGCCCGCTGTCTCAAGCTCGCCCGCCGTGAGATCGCGGTCGAGTGCAAGCACGCGGTCGCGTACCAGCCCAGTGCGGGTCACCACAACCGCGAGGACGCGCGATGGCGCAAGTCGTGAAAAATGAACATGTTCCAGCAGATCGCTGTCCGCGACAGCAGCGATCGCGACGCCAACTCCGCTTGAGAGCGTGGCAAGAATGTGCGACGTGCGCTCAAGCACGGCATGCGTCCCGGCGAGTCCTGCGAAACTGGAGTCGATCTGCATGCGCGAGCGCGCAGAGAGCCGGGCCGCGTCGATGCGCGGGTTCACCCCGCCAATAAGCTGTTCCACGTAAATGCGAAAGGCCTGCGCGGTAGGGATGCGACCTGCGGAGGTGTGTGGCTGTTCGAGCAGCCCAGCCTCCGCCAGCGCCGCCATCTCATTGCGGATGGTGGCGGAACTCATACCACCCCCGTCGCCAATCTGCAGGCGAGCAATGGTGCCGGAGCCAACAGGTTCGCCAGTCTCGATATAGTTCTCGATGATGGTCGACAGAATGGCTCGCTGCCGCGACGTCATCCGCTCTGCGTCTGCCATCCGGTTGCCCTCCGGATTAAAGTTTACCTTTTCCGTCAACCTCGCCGCGGCGTTTGGCTTATCTCGCCTAGCTTATCGCGCCTAACGTATCTCCCTAACGGATCTCAAAGATGTCCTCGCTCTTCGCAGCCACCTGCTGGGCCTTCTCGGCGACTTTGCGGGCCACCGCAAAGAACTCGCCTGCCAGCCTGGAGTCCGGACCGGCTAGCGTGATAGGCATGCCGCTGTCGCCGCCCTCACGAATCGCCGGATTGAGATCGACCGCCCCGAGGAAATCGATACCGAACTGCGCGGCCGTGCGCTCTGTGCCGCCTGCCCCGAAGACATCGATGACCTCACCTGAAGGCAGCGTCATCTGCGACATGTTCTCGATCATGCCCAGGACCTCAACCTTCACCTGGTGAAACATCTCCAGCGCCTTGCGTGCGTCCTGCAGCGCAACGCTCGAGCCTGTCGAAATCACGACCGCTCCGGTAAGCGGAACGGTCTGCACAAGCGAGATGACGACGTCGCCCGTTCCCGGAGGCAGGTCGATGATGAGGAAATCCAGCTCGCCCCACTCCACCTGCTGCAGAAACTGCCGGATGATCTGGTGCAGCATCGGCCCGCGCATCACCATCGGCTTGTCGCCGGGCGAGATGAGGCCGATCGAGATGAACTTCACTCCGTGCGAGAGAATCGGCTCGATGCGGTTCTCGCCGATAATGTTCGGCTGACGCGTGGCGCCCAGCATCGTCGGGACGTTCGGCCCATAGATGTCTGCGTCAAGCAGGCCGACCCTGTAGCCGAGCTTGCCCAGCGCGACGGCAGTGTTCACCGCTACCGTGGTCTTGCCGACTCCGCCCTTGCCGCTGCCTATGGCAACGACGTGCGCTACTCCGGGTAGTGGCTGCGGCCCCTGCGGTACTGCTCCCATATGTCCCATACGAATTGCTCCTTGCTAATCTTTCGTGCCGGCATGATGGCCGGGTTAGATGTGCCACTCCTGCGGCAGCGCTGCGCGCAGTTCCTTCTTGCGCTGCGTCTCCTCCGCGCGAAGGTCGCGGCGGCGGCCGGCGTCCTCGTAGCGGCGCTTCTGGTGTTCCGTCTCAGGCACAACCTGCGGCACGCAAAGCCGGTTGCCATCCTTATCGACCGCAACAAAGGTCAGGTAGGCCGAGGAGACATGGCGCAGCCGCTGCTGACGGACATCCTCCACCATCACGCGCACTCCAACCTCCATCGACGTGCGATAGGCACGGTTGACGCTCGCTTTCAGGATCAGCAACTCGCCCACCTTCACCGGTGCGACAAAGTCGAGGTGGTCCATCGAGGCCGTCACCGTGATGGCGCGCGCGTGACGGCTCGCCGCCATCGCGCCTACCAGGTCGATGTACTGCATCAGCCGCCCGCCAAAAAGGTTGCCAAGCGCATTGGAATCCGACGGAAAGACGATTTCGGTGCGCTCGGACTGCGACTCGGCTACCGTTCGCTTCACAATCTGTTCACTCACGTCTACCAGTGTAAATCGCCTGAAGCCCGGCCTGTGCACCCGCCCCTGCAGCCCCTCCGCCTAAATCCGAACGGTCAACGCACTTGCCAACTCCATCCGGCAGACAGCACCATCAAAAGCATGGACCAGAACTCCGAAAGAATCGAGCTCCTCACACAGATCCTGGCACAGAACCCCACCGATGCCTTCGCCCGCTATGGGCTTGCCATGGCGCACCTCTCGGACGGCCACACCGACAGCGCCCTGACCGAGTTCACGACCCTCATTCAGCTCAACGCCGACTACGTCCCTGCCTATCAGATGTCCGCGCAGACCCTCGTAAAGCTGGGCCGCGTCGAAGAGGCGCTCGACCGCCTGCACCACGGCATCGCCGCCGCTAACCGCACCGGCAACCAGCACGCTCTGGCCGAGATGGAGGCCCTGCGAGAGGATCTCGCCTGACCCGCGAACCTTCCGCGCCCGCCAAACATCTATACTTAAATCATGGCGACCCCTCTCCCAACGACCCTCGGCGCGCTTCGTACCAGTGGATTCACCCCTGAGCGGCTGGCCCGCAGCGTCAAGGACGAGCTGCGTCAGAACCTGATTGCAAAGCTCCGAGCTGGAGAGACTCTCTTTCCGGGCATCGTCGGCTACCAGGACACGGTCGTGCCGCAGATCGTCAACGCCGTGCTCTCCCGGCACAACTTCATCCTGCTCGGCCTCCGCGGACAGGCGAAGTCGCGCATCCTGCGCGCGCTCACGTCGCTGCTCGACTCGCACACACCCTACGTCGCCGGCTCCGAGACCCGCGACAATCCCTACGCCCCCATCAGCAAGTTCGCCCGCGACCTGATCGCAAAGCTCGGCGACGACACTCCCATCGCGTGGCTGACACCTGACGACCGCTTCGTCGAAAAGCTCGCCACACCCGACGTCACCGTGGCCGACCTCGTAGGCGACATCGACCCCATCAAGGCTGCCCGCTCCAACCAGGACCTCGGCTCCGAGCTGACGATGCACTACGGCCTTCTCCCGCGCGCTAATCGCGGAATCTTCGCCATCAACGAGCTCCCGGACCTGGCCGGCAAGATTCAGGTCGCGCTCTTCAACATCATGCAGGAGGGCGACGTGCAGATTAAGGGATACCCCGTCCGCCTGCCGCTCGACGTCGCCATCGTCTTCAGCGCGAACCCCGAGGACTACACCGCCCGCGGCAAGATCGTCACGCCGCTCAAGGACCGCATCGGCTCCGAGATCCGCACCCACTACCCCGAAGACATCGAAGAAGGCATCGTCATCACCGCGCAGGAGGCCTGGTCTGCCCGCCCCGCGAGCAATATCGAAGTCCCGCACTACATCCGCCAGATCATCGAGCAGATCGCCTTCACCGCCCGCGAGGACAAGAAGGTCGACAAGCGCAGCGGTGTCTCGCAGCGCCTTCCCATCTCCACGATGGAGCTCGTCCTCTCCAACGCCGAGCGACGCGCCTTGATTCACGGCGAAACTCTCGTTGTCCCGCGCGTCGGCGACATCTACACCGCACTCCCGGGCATCACCGGCAAGATCGAGCTCGAATACGAGGGCGAAGTCCGCGGCGCCGACACCGTCATCCGCGAGATCATCCGCGCCTCGGTCGCCTCCGTCTATGACAGCTACTTCGCCAGCACTGACACCCAGCAGATCGAGGAGTGGTTCAATCTCGGCGGCACCGTGCAGTTGAACGATGCCCAACCCTCCGCCGGCTCGCTCACCGAGCTTAAACAGATCCAGGGACTGTTCGAAAAGCTCACACCCTTGAAGGTCAACGGCAAATCATCGCCCGAGACAGCCGTGAGCGCAGCAGAATTTCTCCTCGAAGGCATGTACGCCCACAAGCGCATCAGCCGAACCGAGGAACGCAGCTTCACCGCCGCCGAAAAGAAACAGCGCATCGATCAAGCCGCCAGCTACGCCGAACGCATGCGCGAACGCGAGCAGGAAGATTACACCGCCCGCAGCCGGACGCGGCGCGGCTTCAACTAGCGAGTCAGCAAGTCAGCTAAGAAGCGGTCAGCAAGTTAGCATCGACTCGCGCAGACATTCACTGGAGTTGGGCAAGCAGCCGCTGACTTGCTGACTCGCTAACCCGCTGACTCGCTGGATACTTATGAAACGCGTCCGCTACACCAAATTCACCGGCGACCTCTCCTCGAGCATCGGCCTCGAAGAGCTCATGCAGGCCCTCAGCGACTTCCTGCTCGACTCCGGCTTTAGCGACCCCTACTCCAGCTTCAGCGAGCTCAACGACCAGACCATCGAGAACCTCCGCGAGGCCATCCGCCAGGCGCTCGAGTCCGGCGATCTCTTCGACGAAGAGATGCAGGAGAAGTTCGACGAGCTCAGCGGCGAACAAGTCGAAGAACTCATCGACAAGATCATCCAGAAGATGGAGGAGCAGAACTACATCAACGCCGAGCAGCCTCAGCAAGGCCAGGGCGAGTTCGGCAACGGGAACGAAAACGCCCGCTTCGAGGTCACCGACAAGGGCATGGACTTCCTCGGCTACAAGGCCCTGCGCGAGTTGCTGGGCCCGCTGGGCAAATCCAACTTCGGCCGCCACGACACCCGCCACGAGGCCGCCGGAGTCGAGATCAACGGCTCCTCTAAGCTCTACGAATTCGGCGACACCCTCAACCTCGACCTCACCGAAACCCTCTCCAGCGTCTTCGCCCGCGAAGGCATCCGCACTGCCGTCGAGGGCGAAGAGAACGCCCCGCTCAACATCGAATACTCCGACCTCTACGTCCACCAGTCCGACTATCAATCCTCCTGCGCGACCGTCATGCTTCTCGACTGCTCGCACTCAATGATCCTCTACGGCGAGGACCGCTTCACCCCCGCCAAGCGCGTCGCCATGGCGCTCGCGCACCTCATCCGCACGCAGTTCCCCGGCGACACCCTCAACCTCGTCCTCTTCCACGACACCGCCGAAGAGGTCCCCGTCTCCCAACTCTCCCGCGTCAAGGTCGGCCCGCACTACACCAACACCCGCGAGGGCCTGCGCCTCGCCCAACGCATCCTTGCCAAGCAGAACAAGGACATGAAGCAGATCGTCATGATCACCGACGGCAAGCCCAGCGCTCTCACCCTTCCCGACGGCCGCATCTACAAGAACGCCTTCGGCCTCGATCCGCTCGTCATCGAAGAGACACTCGAAGAGGTCTCCCGCTGCAAGCGCTCCAACATCATGATCAACACCTTCATGCTGGCCAACGACTTCACCCTGATGCAGTTCGTCCAGAAGGTGAGCGCCATGTGCCGCGGCAAAGCTTACTTCACCACCCCGCAGACCCTCGGCAACTACCTGCTGATGGACTTCATGACGCGCCGGATGAAAACTGTCCATTGAAATTGAGCGAACCGCTCCACAGGGCGCTTCGCGTCAATGAAAAACTGTGCATTGAAACTGAGCGAATCGTTCCACAGAGCGCTTAGCATTAGCGAAGACTGTTCATTGAATCGAAACAAGTTATCCCCAGCGCACTGAGACGCGGCCGGCCCTGCATACTCTTCCACCCCCGTCTGCGTCATACTGCTAGCACCAAGCGGCGACGCCGCAAAAGAGGAGTCTCATGACACCGCAAGAACAGCAGATGATTCAGGACCTCATCGAGCGCATCAACCAGACCCAGCTTCCCGAAAAAGACCTCGACGCCGAGAAGCTCCTGCAGCAAACCCTTGGACGCAACCCCGACGCGCTTTACATCCTCACCCAGACCGTCCTCGTGCAGCAGTACGCTCTCGATCAGGCACAGAAGCAGCTCGCTGACCTTCGCGCGCAGGCGGACCAACTCCGCCAGCAGCAACCGAAGCGCGCCACCAGCTTCCTCGGCAATCTTCTTGGCCACGCCGACGAACCGTCCCGCCCCGCGCCTCCTCCTCCACCGCCGCCGCCTCCGCCGCAGTATACCCAGGAGCCGCAGTACGCTCCCGTCCCGAGCTACGCCCCGTCCTACGGCGCGCCCCCGCAGGGAGGCTTTCTCCGCTCAGCGATGCAGACTGCAACGGGCGTTGCGGCAGGCGCTCTCGCCTTCGAAGGAATCGAGAGCCTCATGCACGGCTTCGGGCATTCCGAGTCCCCCGGCTTCGGCGGGTTCGGTGATTCCTCGCGTCCGGAGATCATCAACAACTACTACGACGACGCTGCGCCGCACGAGCGCAGCGAGCATCTCTCACCCGACATTGAAGACCGTCGTGGCGAATCGCGCTTCTCCGATGCCGTCTCCCACGACGATCACGGCGACAGCCTGCTTGACAGCGACTCCTCAAGCGACTTCGCTGACGACTCATCTTCGTTCGACGACGGCTCTGACAGTAGCAGCGACTTCGACGACAGCGGCAGCGACGATAATTTCTAGTCCCTGAGTCAAAGATCCCTTCCTTAAAGCTGTCATCCAGAGCGCAGCGGAGTGGAGGTGCCTGCCCTGAGCGAAAGCCGAAGGGATCTGCTTTTTCTGTCCCCAAGCTCAGGCTCAGGACGCGATAGCGCGCCTCCCTCACCACCAAACAGCTCGGCCTCAGTGCTTCTGGCCCTTGTGCTTCAGATCGAGGCCGAACTGCACGTCTCCCTTCGTTCCACTGATCTTCACGGGTATCTCGGCTCCCGCGCCGTTCTTCTTGAAGAGCGGATCAACCGGCTTCAGCAACAAAGACTTCCACCGCGTCGACACCATCTGCGACAGTGTCGCCTTTGTTCGCACCTTTCCCGCGAACTCAAACTGATTTCCATCAAGCGTGTAAACGCCCGTGAGATTGACATCGGCGCCAGGCAGCGAGTAGGCAAGCTGTGAGAACTTCAGCTTCCCTTTGTCCATATCAAACTGCCCGGTCATCTGCGAACGCACATCTTCGGCTCCAGGCCTGGCCAGCTTCGGCTCGCCCTGTGCGCGCAGGCTCAGCATATCGACCTTGTCCTGTACCGCAGGATTGCTGAAGTGAATGGCTCTCAGGGTAAACTGGCCGTTCATCACCATCCTCTGCATCACGCGCTCATTCGCGGGGCGGATGTTCAACCTGGTCTCCATCGATAGCCGCCCAGTCATCACTGCCGGCTGGGTCCTGACGCCAAGTTCGAGGAAGTCCTGAATCCTTCCATTCGGCACATTCACATCCAGGTCGATATCGTGTCCCTGGCCCTTCACATTAACGATGGCGCCGTTGCAACTGAACTCCGAGTCGCCCAGCTTCGCATCGACCGGCTGCAGATACGTATCGCCGCTCGTGCCATCGACGATCGCATGAAACGTCGTGTGCAGAGGCATCCTATGGTTTGCCGTGTCGAGCGAGAACTCCGGCGTCTCGGTCGTTCCATCAACAACAATTCGATTGAGCTGCCCGCTGAACTCACCGGTCGACGAGAGCACGCCGCCGATGCCCCTGATCGTATTCAGATCGGCGTGTTCAAAGGTGTACTTCCCTGTTACAGCAGAGTCGCCAGGGCTCTCATTGACCCAATGACCGAAAGTCCCTGCTGCATGAATATCGCCGCGAGGAATCGCATTGACAAGCGTTGCGTCATATCTCCACGGATCGTTAGGCCCAACATTCTGCATCACAATGTGTCCCAGCTCGAACTCTAGGGGAGCCTTGTCCGGCTTCGAGGTGCCGATGATCAGGTGAGAGTTGTTGCAGACGATCTCATCGACCACGATCGTAATCTTTCCCAGCCGCTCATTCCTTAGTCCCTGCTTCCGCATCTCCTTCGGAGGGACGCTGATCGTCATGCGATCAACATAAACGGTACTGACGCGCATTGGTTTCTCGAAGAGCCCGCGGATCTCCGCATGAAAAGCGAAGTGCCCGAGAGAGATCAGCGGCGCCGTCACCCCTGCCGCGACAACATCGTCCGGCGCATAGATACGCAACCCCTCGCCTGAGACCTCGAGCCCCTTCGCCACCGAAACGTGGAAGCCATCCATCTCGACTCTGCTATCAAAGCGTGTGCTCAGGGTCCCGATCACCCGGGCTTTCAGGATCGGCTCGGCGTGGTGGACCATCCACTCAACCACACAAGTGACAACGACTGCAGCGAACAGCAGCACGACTGACAGCCACCACCACACGCGGCGTCTTCTCTTCGGCACAGCGCTTTCTGTCGCGCCTGCATCGCCGATCTTGTTCATCTTGTTCATGTTAGCTTAGACGCGGAAGCTCCGGAGGCTGTGGCCTGCCCTGCTTGCCACGAAAGAGACGCAGTCTCACTTTTTTCACAAAAAGCCGTTACGCCGCCCCGACAGTTCGTATCTAACGTGCCAGATGGAGAGCAGATGCCCATCTAACCCAAGGAGATTGAAAAATGAAGAGTTCCCTCAAGGCAATGATGTTGAGCGCGGCCGTCAGCGGTCTGCTCAGTGGCTCCACCACCCCCCTGCACGCTTCAACCAGCCACAACGGCGCACAGTTCGGGCAGCTAGCGTTCGCGTCGGCCTCGTTCGCGGCTCAGGACAAGGACAAGCACAGCTGCAAAGGCAAGAACGACTGTAAGGGCAAGGGCGGCTGCAAGTCCAGCGACAATGGCTGCAAGGGCAAGAACAGCTGCAAGGGCAAGGGCGGCTGCGCGACCGACGGTTCCAAGCCACCGGCCGAATAATCTCTCACTCCGTTGGCTCCCCCGAAAATATTTCTCTAGTCTTCTCGGGGGAGCCAACACTTCACCCAACTCGCTTCTGAGGTTGTTATGCCTGCAAATCGCTTCAACGGCTTTTCGGACTACGGCGTCGGCATAGGACTGCGCGTCCCACACTATCGCCACATTCTCGAAAAGAAGCCTGTTGTCGACTGGTTCGAGATCATCTCGGAGAACTACATGATCGACGGTGGCCGTCCACTCGCCGTCCTCGACAGTATCCTCGAGCAATACCGCGTCGTGCAGCACGGCGTCTCCATGTACTTCGGCTCAGCCGAGCCCTTCTCGCGCGAACACCTCCGCCGCCTCAAAGATCTCGTCCGCCGCACCAAAACTCCGTGGCTCTCCGATCACCTCTGCTGGGGCTCCGTTGACGGCACCTACACCCACGACCTCCTCCCGATGCCCTACACCTTCGAGGCCGCGCGCCTCACCGCGGAGAAGATCCGCCGGGCACAAGACTTCCTTGAGGTCCCCATCGCTGTCGAAAACGTCTCCAGCTACGCCGAGTTTCACGTCTCCGAGATGACCGAATGGGAGTTCCTCAACGAGGTCGTCGAACAGGCCGACTGCGGCATTCTGCTCGACGTCAACAACATCTACGTCTCCTCCCAGAACCACAACTTCGACCCCCACACGTACGTCAACAGCATCCCCCCCGAACGGGTCGCGCAGATCCACATCGCCGGCCACTCGAAGTTCGAGAAGTACATCCTCGACACGCACGACCACCCTGTCCTCGACCCTGTCTGGAAGCTCTACGCACGCGCCATCGAGCGTTGCGGCCCAACTGCGACCCTGCTCGAGTGGGACGACTCCATCCCTTCCTTCGACGAGGTCCACGCCGAGGCCCTCAAGGCGAAGTGCTACCTCGAGCCAAAAACGAAGACCGTAGATTCTTCCCTGGCGGTGACAGCATGAACGCCCCGACCCTTCACGCCCTTCAGCGACGCATGGCCGCAGCCGTCATGCGCCCGCTCACTCGCAACGAGACGATGCGCAAACGCGATGCCAGCGGCGCCTCCACAGCCGAGGAAGCCAATGCGTTCATCCGCCCCAACGACCGCCTCACCTCGTTCGAGCGCCTCGAAATCTACAACCGTCAATACTGGTTCCGCCTCTTCTCTTCCTTCGAAGAAGACTTCCCCGGACTCAAATCTGTCGTCGGCAGCCGCCGCTTCCAGGCCCTGATGAGCGCCTACCTCGAAGCGCATCCCTCGCGTTCCTTCACACTGCGCAATCTCGGCTCCTCGCTCGTCGCATGGCTCACGAAGTATCCGCACTTCACAGCACCCCACACCGAAGCCGCCATCGCCATGGCAACACTGGAGTGGGCGCACATCGAAGCCTTCGACAACGAGCGCCGCGAACCGCTCAACGCCGAGCAGATCGCCGCGCTCGATGACGCCTCCCGCATCGCACTTCAGCCCTGCTTGCGGCTGCTCGAAGCTCCCTACGCCGTCGACGACGCCCTGCTCGCCATCCGCGACTCTTCGCACGACGCCGGCTCGCAGGCATCGAACGCTGTCGCGATCCATCTCGTCCGCCGCGCCCGAGCCTCTCGCCGCCCGCGACCCGAGCACATCTATCTCGCCGTCCACCGCCACGACGACACCGTTTACTACAAGCGGCTCGCGCGCGAGGATTACCTCCTGCTCTACGCGCTCGATCAGGGCGCGCCACTCGGAGATGCCATCGAATCCGCATTCGCCGACAGCGCCATCCCCGAGGGCGACCGCCCCTCGTTCCTTCAGTCCGCCTTTCACAACTGGATGCAGATGGGCTGGCTCTGCGCTCCCCGTCCCACATCGGAGACCCTATGAAATCCCTCTTCGCACAACTCAACACCCTCCACGCCGCCTTCTGCAGCATCGCGGAAAAGCTCTGCTCTCCTCTACTGCTCTTCATCCGCCTCTACTGGGGCTGGCAGTTCGCGCAAACCGGCTGGGGCAAGCTGCAGAACCAGGCGAGGGTCGTCGACTTCTTCACGTCGCTCAACATTCCCTTCCCTGCGTTCAACGCCCACTTCGTCTCGGGGCTCGAGTTCGTCGGCGGAATCCTGCTCATCGTTGGCCTCTTCTCACGCCCCATCGCATTCCTGCTTACAGGCTCGATGTTTGTTGCCTTCTGGACGGCGGAGCGCGAGGCCTTCTTATCCATCTTTAGCAACTCTGATAAATTTTACAAAGCGGATGCCTATACCTTCCTCTTTGCATCGATCATGATCCTCGCCTTCGGTCCCGGACTCTTCTCACTGGACGCTTTGCTCTCAAGGTGGTTGTTCACGTCCGAAGCGGTCGTTCAAAACCACGCAGATCACAGGGAGAGCAATGCCGTCACAGGGTAGAGAGAGAGATGAGCTAAAGATGATCGCAGCCATCCTCTCCGGCGAACACTCACTCTTCCACGAGCTGATTCGCCCCTATGAACGCAGCGTCTACCTTATGGCCCTGTCGATGCTCAAAAATGAGGCCGATGCCGAGGACGCCGCACAGGAAGCATTTCTCAAGGCCTACCGTAATCTCGCCCGCTTCCGCGCCGAGGCCCGGTTCAGCACCTGGCTCATCAGCATCGTGCTCAACGAGGCCCGCGGCCGGCTGCGCCGCACCCAGCCCGCCCTCACCGACTCGCTCGACGACGACCGCGAAGGCGACATCACTCCCATGCAACTCACCGACTGGCGAGAGATCCCCTCGCAGGCCGTCGAACGCGAGGAGGTCTGCGCTCTTATCCGCCGCGCACTCCTCAACCTGCCCCTTGCCTACCGCGAGGTCTTCATCCTCCGCGAGATCGAGGAGCGCAACGTCCAGGAGACCGCTGAAACTTTGGGCATCACTGCAGCATCCGTTAAAATGCGCCTTCATCGCGCCCGTCTGATGCTGCAGAAGCATCTCGCCCCCCAACTGAAGAGTGCCGTGCCAGCGCCGCGAAGGAGGTTCCAATGGTTCTGAACTGCCGCCATGTCTGGGACCAGATCTCAGGCTATCTGGACAACACGCTCGACGCCGCCACGCGCGCCGACGTCGAGGAGCACCTCGCTCACTGCGAGATATGCTCCGCCGTCCTTGACTCCACGCGCAACATCCTCATCCTCACCGCCGATGACCGCGTCTTCGAGCTTCCCCTCGGCTACAGCGAGCGTCTGCACGCCCGGCTGACCCAGGCCATTCTCGAAGGCCCACCCACGGATACAACATCCTCAGGCTGATGCCTACCCATGGTGAATCACATAATGCGCGACCCGCTCCGCCGCCAGCAGAATCAGCGTAATGACGGCCAGCGCAAACTGCAGCCTCTCCGAACGCCGCTTCGCCGGCGTCACGGGCTGCATCCGCCACTGTGAAGAAGACCGCGCCCGCAGCGACCGCACGCGCCACAGCATATACAGGTTGGCAAGCGCGCCGATCAGCGCCAGCGCCATCATCGGAATCCGGATCGCATCCTGATGAAACCCCTTCGGCGGCGTATTGACGCCAGCCGCAGCGGCGAGTGCACCGAGCCCAATCAGCACGCGAAACCCGCTCAAGGCCAGCACAGCCGAGCACGCGCTCTGCAGCAACGCAAACAGGAGCCCCGTCAAATTCACCCAGCGCAGCTTCGCCCGCGAAGCCTCCGCCGTGTGTCCCGTCTCCATCTCGTCCCTCATGCCGCTCATCCGATCTGCGGCTCTACGGTCTGCCGCGTTCCAGCCACATCTTATACAGCCCCCAAGCCGCCACCGAGCAGTTGTCCACGATCACTCCATCCAACACCATCTGCTCGAACTCCTTCACGCTAACCCTTCGCACCACCAGATCGCTCTCCTCCGCGTCCGGATCGGCATCGCCCATCATCAACCCCTCCGCCAGAAAAACGTGATGCTTCTGATTCATCACGCCGTAGGCGATCTGCAGCGTCGAGAGATGCGTCATGCGCTCGGCAGTCAAACCCGTCTCCTCTCGCAGTTCGCCGCGCGCCAGATCTTCAGGCACTACATCAGGCTGCTCCCAGCCGCCCTGAGGGAACTCCAGAAATCGCCCACCCACCGTGTAGCGATACTGCTCAATCAGGTAAAGAAACTCGCCCTCAACCGTCGCCTCAAGCGGAATGATGATCGAAGCCGGATCTTTATCGATGACTCCGTAGATTCCGCGCTGCCCATTCGCGCGCTCAATCACATCCTCACGCACGCTCGTCCAGGGGTTGCGGTAGACTTCCCTGCTGCTGATCGTCTTAATCATCTCTCGGTCCCGTCTCCTCAGAGAGCCTACTCCGGCATCTCAAACTCAAGATGCGACGGATACTTCGGCGAAGCATAAATCGTCTGCGTCTCAGACTGATACGCGCTCGCCGGAGCCGACATGATATTCGGCACAAACGTCTGCGGATTGCGGTCGTACAGCGGGAACCAGCTCGACTGCACCTCGACCATAATCCTGTGCCCCTTCAGAAACGTGTGGTCGGCCCCATGCAGGCTCCACTTGTACTCCGTCACCTCGTTCGGAGTGATCGCCTCAGGCTTCTCATAGCTCTTCCTGTACCGTCCGCGAAAGATCTCATCCACAATCATCAACTGATACCCGCCCATGCCATTCGGAGCATCGTCCGGATACACATCGATCAACTTCACGATCCAGTCGGCATCGCTTCCCGTCGTCGCCGCAAAGATGTCCGCCATCACATCGCCCGTCACCGTAACGTCGTGATCAAGCACCGGAGTCTCAAAGTTCGCGAGATCCTTGCGGCTGCTCACAAACTTCTGGTCCTCCACCAGCCACGTCCGCCACTTCGAGCCTGTCCCATAGGTCGCCTGAATCGGCTGATGTCGGTACGGAACCGGATTCGCTGGATCGGCAACGTAGCTCGCCTTACCATCCACCGCCGGCGCATCGAAGCCCAGCCCGCCTCCATTCGCGAGATACAGCTTCGCCGCATGAAATCCCGTCTTCGGCGGCCACGAATCATACCGCTCCCACTGATTCACACCCGTACGAAAGCTAGCCGTGTCTTTCAAATCAAAACCCGGCCGGTCCTTCAGATACTTCTCAAAGAACGGAGCCTCGATCGTCTTGCGATATTGATCTCCGGTCGCCGATCCAAAGTCCACCACACCTAGATGCCGCGTCGTCGGACCCCACCCTCCATGGTTCCACGGCCCCAGCACCATGAAGACCTCATGATTCGTGTCATGCGGCTCAAGCGCGGCATATTCCGCCTGCGTCCCCCACATATCCTCCTGGTCCCACCATCCGCCCACCTCGAGCGTCGGGACCTCCACCTTCGTCAGGTGAGGCTCCACCGCCATCGCCTGCCAGAACGGCGTATATGCAGGTTGCGACAGAAACGCCTTCGCCGTCGGCAGATCGCTCATCCCTGCCGCCTTTGCCGCGCCTGCAAAGTTCACGTTGCGAAGAAAGAAGTCGTACGTATCCTCTTTCGACTCCACCGGCACATCCGTCTTCTGAGCCTCAAGCTGCTGCACGTAGTCGAAGCCATACGTCTCGCGAAACGCTCCATTGTGAAAGAAGTCGTCGCCGATCCAGATATTCGTCATGGGAGCCTGCGGCGAGATCGCCTTCACCGCAGGGTGCGCATCGATCCCTGCCATCATCGAGAGAAACCCCGGATACGAGACCCCCATCACGCCCACGCGTCCATTGCTGTTCGGAACGTGCTTCAACAGCCAGTCGATCGTGTCGCGCGTGTCGGTCGTCTCATCCACATCGTTCTTCGTCTTGTGTTCGACAACGGGCCTGTTCATGACGAACTTGCCCTCAGACTCATATCGTCCCCGGATATCCGCAAACACAAAGATGTACCCGCTGACTGCCAGCTCCGGCTTCGACGAGTTCACACTATTCGAGGTATAGCGGTCTACACCGTAGGGCGTACGTTCCAGCAGAATTGGCAATGGCTCGCCCGCCTTCTCAGAGCCCTCCGGCCGCAGAACCACCACATGCAACTTCACGCCGTCTCGTACAGGAATCATTGCCTCCGAGCGCGCGTACTTACGGAAATGGTTCAGCCGCTTCGACTCTGTGCTGAAGCGCGTTTGATCGCTCAACACACTGCCGCCATTTGTCATCCTGAGACCAGTCACTCTACCCCCGGCGTCGCGGACAAACTCCACGCGCTGCCCAGTGCCTGGGACAAAGAAGTGATCCGCCGACTCCGCTTTGAGCTCCACGGGAGCCTTTCGCTCACTCTCTCCGTGCAGGCTATCTCCCTCCCGATAGAGCGAACTCACAACATCGGGCTCACTGGCTGTCCGGTACAGGCCAACGTATTCGTCAAGCTTTGCAGCAGACAGCGTAACCGCCTTAGGATCGGGAGTTCCCTTGTCCTGCGCCCTGAGCACTGTCGCCGGCGCGAGCAGGCATCCAAAAACACACAGCGAAAGCAGACAGCGAATCTTCATGCGGCTTGACCTCAAAACGGGATTGACAGGAGATGGCAAAATGACGAACCGGAGCAATGTCAAACAACAACGGCCGCAGATGTGAAATCCGCGGCCGTCGCGTGTCTTAGGTAAGATTCCCGGGCGTCGCCGCACACTGAAACCCGATACGGTTATGCGACCCATCGCAGAACGGCCGCTTCTCGCTATGCCCGCACCGGCACAACGAGATCGCCGGCTTGCCCGTCAGGTCCCACTCCTTGCCATCAGCATCCTTCAGGACAATAGAACCCTCCACCCGCAACGGGCCGTTGGGGCGAACTGTAATCTTCACTGCTTCTTCTGACATCTTTTCGTTAACTCTCTTTCCAAAAGGATGAGCCCAGAATAGCAAACCGTCACCGGCGCCTGATCCGGTCTTGAAAGCCACATGAGCCAGTCCACTCCAGTCTCAATCGCGAGACCAGAAGGCCCATCACGCCGAACGCTCCGTTACACATACGACGGTCCAACCTGGCTTTGGTTAATGATTAATCTTCGATCCACCCTAAGAAAAATCCAGTTCCACTTCATCCACGTAACACCAGCCCCAATCCTCGCCCGGCTCGATCGACCGCATAATTGGGTCCTTCGTCTTATGGAAGTGCTCCGTCGCATGTTTACCCGGCGAAGAGTCGCAGCAGCCCACATGCCCGCAGATCATGCACATCCGCAGATGCACCCACCTTCCGCCCATCTTCAAACACTCCTCACAGCCCTTCGCCGACGGTGTCACGTCGCGAATCTGATCCAGATGCGTGCACTTCAATGGCAACCCCCTTCTTCCCTACTCTGCCACTCTGCGCCACTCCCCACGAAAGATCAACCGATCCCAACGGAACGTTCGCTACTCGTCCCCCACGTCCGCGATCCCATACTCCTTCAGCTTGCGGTAGAGCGTCGTTTTGCCAATGCCCAGCAACCGTGCCGCCATCAGCTTGTTGCCGTTCAACTGCCGTATCGTCGCCAGAATCGCCTGTTTCTCCATCTCCGCAATCGAGACGATCGAACCATCGCCGTCCGCTGCCCCTGGCCCCTGTGCCGCGACAACAGGCTGCTCCGCCATAATCGAGTGCATCCTGAAGTCCTGCAGTTGCGTCGGCAGATCGCCCATATGCAGCACCGGCCCCGACGAAAGCGCGCAGGCCCGCTCAATCGCGTTCTCTAACTCCCGCACATTTCCTGGCCAGTCATACGCAGCCATCACCCGCAGCGTCTCGTCCGAGACCGTGTAGTCCACGCCCGTCTCCTTCTTCATCCTCTCCACAAAGTGCATCGCCAGCAGCGGAATATCGTCCCTTCGATCGCGCAGCGGCGGAATCCTCAGGTTCACGACGTTCAGCCGGAAGAACAGGTCCTTGCGAAACCGTCCCTGCTCCACCATTCCCGCGAGGTCGCGGTTCGTCGCCGCCAGCACGCGCGCCGAGATCGGCCTCGCCTGCGTCGCGCCCACCGGCCTAACCTCTTTCTCCTGCAGCGCCCGCAGCAGCTTCGCCTGCAGGTCCAGCGGCAGTTCCCCAATCTCGTCCAGAAACACCGTTCCGCCCTCTGCCGTTGCCAGCAGACCTTCCTTGGCGCGGTCGGCGCCCGTAAATGCCCCCTTCACATGCCCGAACAGCTCGCTCTCGATCAGGCTCGGCACCAGCGAGCCGCAGTCCACCGGCACAAACGGCTTGTCCGCGTTCGGCCCGTTGAAGTGGATCGACCGCGCCACCAGTTCCTTGCCCGTGCCACTCTCGCCCAGAATCAGAACCGGATGCGTCGAATACGCCACCTTCGACAGAATCCGGTACAGCTTCTCCATCTCCGGCGACTGCCCCAGCAGCCCGCCCGCTCCCTTCTGCGAGCGCAGCCTCTCGCGCAGCATCCGGCTCTCCACGTCGAAGTACCGGCGCTGGCTCGCCCGCTCCAGCACCGTCGTAATCTCCCCCAGCCCGAACGGCTTCGTCAGATAGTCCCCCGCGCCAATCCGCATCGCCTCCACCGCCGAGGTCACCGTCGCGAACGCCGTCATCACTACCACTGTCGTGTCTGGATACAGCGCCTTCACCTGCTCCAGCAGCGTCAGCCCGCCGCCATCCGGAAGCTTCAGGTCTAACAGCAGAAGATCAATTCTGCGGTGTCTCAGGATCGCCTGCGCCGAGGCCAGGCTATCGGCCCCCACCGTCACGAACCCCATGGCCTCGGCCACCTCCAGGCACGTCTTCCGCACCGCACGATCGTCGTCCACCACCATCAGGTGCAGCGGCGGCCTCTCGTTGGATTCGCTTCCAACCGGTCCAACTTTGATAAGGGTTTCAGTTTTGGCGGTGGGTCCTTGCGCACGAACTCCGGCAACACCCAAGGCAGTAAGGTTCTGCAATACCTGCATGGTCGATCACACTCCAAGTAATCTTCTACCGCTTACCAGAAATCAAGCGGATACACTTCTGTAATCAATCCAGGTGCCAAACTGGAACATTCTGCAGAAGTGATTGATATTACAGCAGAAGAATCGATCTCCTCCTCAGTGCGTCAACACCGGGACGTCTCAGTACAGTCAACAATTTCCCAAAATGAAACGCCGCGCCCCCAGAATCGCCCCATCTCCAACCAAAATCACAGCTACCAGCGATTCCCAAAACGGAACGAGTCCCAATTCGGGAACACGATCCCGACTCACTCCCTCCATCAACCCTTACCAAAGTAAGCCAGCCCGCACCCTCAGCCCTGAACAACGAATCCCCAACACCCAAAGGCTATAATCACCGAATGTCCGAAGCAGCACCTCGCATCTTCCGTCCTGACGGCCGCACCGCCGACTCCCTCCGTAACATCCGCCTCACCCCAAACTTCGTCGTCACCGCCGAGGGCTCCGTCCTCATCGAGTCCGGCAACACCCGCGTCCTCTGCAACGCCACCGTCGAGCAGGGCGTCCCCGGCTGGCTGCGCAACTCCGGTCGCGGCTGGGTCACGGCCGAGTACGGCATGCTCCCCCGCGCCACCCTCACCCGCACCCCCCGCGAATCCGAGCGCGGCAAGGTCGGTGGCCGAACCCACGAGATCCAGCGCCTCATCGGCCGCAGCCTGCGCTCAGTCGTAGACATGAAGGCCCTCGGCGAGCGCACCGTCATCCTCGACTGCGATGTCCTCCAGGCCGACGGCGGAACCCGCACCGCCGCCATCACCGGAGCCGCCGTCGCCCTCGCACTCGCGCTCAACAAGCTCGTCGCCGCCGGAACCCTCAAGTCCTCGCCCCTGCGCCAGATGATCGCCGCCACCTCTGTAGGCATCGTCGACGGCTCGATCCTCCTCGACCTTTGCTATGAAGAAGACTCCCGTGCGACTGTCGACATGAACGTCGTCATGCTCGCCGACGGAGGTCTCGTCGAGACCCAGGCCACCGCCGAAAAGGACTCCTACTCCCGCCGGCAGCTCAACGACATGCTCGACTACGCCGACAAAGGCATTCGCGAGCTCCTGACCGCACAGCAGACCGCTCTGCAAAGCACCTCTTAGCGTCCCGAGCCTGAGGCAACGCCTCGCGCCCTCTGCGTATAGGCACCCAGCGTTACTTGCCCACGGTAGCAAATGGATATGGATGGTTTGCCCGCAAAGTCGATTGAGTTAGTTCTTTGGCATCGAGCTCTCCGCTTTTGTCCTTATCCAGTCTGTCGAACTCTGCTTCCATAAACTTCATAAACTCTTGCTTGGAAATCCTGCCATTCTTATCCGTGTCCATCAGAAGCAACAGCTCTTTGACATCATCCTGTCCAAGTTCAAGTTTATTTGGCGGTTTGGGAACTGCTGCCTTCTGGGCGAAGGTAGTTCCGACTATTGCCCCAATTGAGAACAACGCTGCGACTACCAGAACCACCACCAATACGATCCTTCTTCGTTTCGACATTCTCCACCTCCAGTGGGCTCTCGCGTCAACATTGCGATGACACCGGATAGCATGGTCAGTGGGACGTTGGGATACGGCAGCTAAACGAGATGCTCTACTACGCCGAAGACATCCGCGAACTCTTCGCTGCCCAGTAATCCTTCCCCGCCCTCTAGATTCGCTTTTCCTTGTTCTTGCTGCTCTCTCTGTCATCCCCGGAAGGGATCTGCTTTTTCAATGGCAGGCCACAACATCCTGAAACTGCCCTCCCGGCGCCGCCATCGCTGCTAACCCCTGCGCACACGCGAGGATCTTCTGGTCCAGCGGATCGTTATCCACTGAGTCCGGTGGCACATAGCTCGCGCTCTTTCGCATATCCAGAAACCTGTCGCTCAGCTGTCGCATATTGTTCAGCTGATTGTCGAGCAGCGGAACCGCCTTCTTGTCCGACTCCGTCGTCGCCGCTGCCTTCGCAATCGCCATCCCACTCTCCGCCGACCTCCTGTAGCTCGACACCCAACTCTCCTCCACTGGATTTCTCGTTCTCACCGCATTCTCGATCGCCGCCCTCCACTCCCGGACCTCGCTCATCCCCTCGATCCCCGCCCGCAGAAAGTCCCGCGAGAACCCCTTCTCCTCAGGCCGCGGTGGCGCCGTAGCACTCGGCTGCACCGCCGCACCCGTACCCGGCAGCGTCAGCACAATGCGGCTCCCCTGAAACCCCAGCGTCCCATTCGTAATCCGCGCGAGCGCCTCCACATCCACATACGAGCGTCCATTGCTCTGGATCACCGGAGCCTGCCCCGCATGCCCATTCACCGTAAGCGTCGCACTCCCCTGCTGATCCTGTGCCGCGCCTGCCACAGCCAAAAGCGCTAGCCCTAACAACAACGGGTATCTCCTCTGTGCACTCATTCGGGACTCCTTTCGACGATTATGCATCCGCAAACTCATCGCCGCCCAACACTCAGACCGCAGCCTGCTGGCAGATCATGCGCGAGTGAATTCGCAATTTTCCACAGAAAATCCTGTCAAGCCCCCAAATGCTCTAAGCCACTCAATCAAAAAGAATTACGAATGGCAGAGTAGTTACAACCAATTCACTAAAATTGAAAGAGAGACCAAAAGAGCCTCGGGACGCAACCCGAGGCTCTTGCTCTTAACCAAATAACCTGTTTATTTCTAAGACCTTGCATGTGAGGCACCTGAAAAATGAATACTGTGCGCAGTCAGTCCAAAGCTAAAACAAATAAAATGAATATTTTGCACAAAATTGTACCGGATGGGAGGGTAGCGAAACGCTAACTCCGCTCCAGCTTCGCCAGGTAGTCCATAATCTCCGGGCTCGTCCATGTCTGCGGCCCGATGAACTTCCTCCGCAGCACGCCGTTGCGGTCGATCACATACGTCTCGGGATACCGGAACGTCCCATACAGCGGATTCACCCGCTGCGAGGCATCGTTGACCGTCCTCAACTGGATGTTGTGCTCGCTCAGAAACTGCTTGTAAGCCGCCGTGTCCTCGTCCGTGCTGATCGCAACCACGGCGACCTCAGGCATCCGCCGCTGCAACTCCATCAGCGACGGCAGCTCCTCGATGCACGGAGGGCACCACGTCGCCCAGAAGTTCAGCACGACTACCTTGCCGCGCAGCTTGCTCAGATCGGCCGACTGCGAGCCATCCGAGATCGAAAACGCCGGCGCAAGTCCGCCGACCTGTCCTGGATGGCGCCCACGGTCGCAACCCGCCGTCAGCAGCAGCCCCAACGCAACACTCAGCAGTACAGTACGCACATCACGCTCCACTTCCTATAATACGAAGTCATACAGGAATTCATGAATCGCGACGAGCAGGACAATCCAGCGCAGCAAGCAGAGCCAGCACGGCCGTCAGGGATGGAACTCTCCATAATCCTGCCAGCGCGCAACGAAGAGGCGTCGCTCCCAGCCTGCCTCGCCTCCCTGCTCAGCCAGTCCGAACCCGGCTTCGAACTCGGACGCCACTGGGAGCTGATCCTCGTCAACGACGACTCAACTGACTCGACCCGGCGAATCGCCGCCGAAGCCGCAGCCTCGCACCCCGGAATCACGCTGCTCGACGCGCCGCCGCTTGACCTCCACGGCCGCGACTCGCTCAACGGCAAAAACAACGCCTGCTGGGCAGGCGCGCAGATCGCCCGCGGCCGCTGGCTGCTCTTCACCGACGCCGACACCGTCCACCAGCCGCACGACCTCTCGCGCTCACTCCGCGAGGCTGAGCGCCACCACGTCGCGCTGCTCTCCTACTCGCCGCGCCAGATCGTCTCTGGCTTCTGGCAGCGAGCGCTCATGCCGCTGGTCTTCTCCGAGCTCGCTTCGGTCTATTCAACGAAGGAGGTCAACGACCCGCAGCGCCGCCTCGCCGCGGCCAACGGGCAGTTCCTGCTCGTCGAACGCGACGCCTACTTCTCGATTGGGGGCCATCGCGCACAGGGTGCCAACGTCCTCGAAGACGTCGCCATCGCGCGCAGCATCAAGCGCGGACAGCGCCTCATCCGCTTCCGATACGCGCCCGAAGCGCTCTCGACGCGCATGTACCGCACCACCGGCGACATGATCGCCGGCTGGACCAAAAACCTCGCGCTGCTGATGCCGCGCCCCATCTATCTGGCCGCATGGCGCGTGCTGGACCTGGTGCTCTTCTTCGGCCTGCCACTCGTGGCATTCGGCCTGCCGTGGCTGATCTTATGGCAGAAAACCGTGATCATGCTGCTCTGGGTCCGCACGCTGTGGAGGTTCTACGCGCGAGTTGCGCGCTCAAACTTCCCCGCCGTAGACATCGCCATCTCCATCTTCGGCGTGCCGCTGTTTATCTACCTGTTGATACGCAGCGTTATCGACCACAACATCAGACACTCCGTAACCTGGAAGGGGCGGAGCTACGATACAGGACGCTGAGAGTATGTAACCCTTCCCGGCTATCTTCATCTAACTTAGAGAGCACAATGATCCTTCTTACCCGCAAAGCCGAATTCTCCTCATCACACTACTACTGGGTCGATTCCTGGTCCAAGGAGGAGAACCACCGCGTCTTCGGCAAGTGCGCCAACCGCAATGGACACGGTCACAACTACACGCTCGAGGTCACGGTCGCCGGTGACGTCGATCCGGTCTCAGGCTTCGTCGTCGACCTCAAGCAGCTCAAGGACATCCTCGAGCGCGAGGTCGTCAGCGTCTACGATCATCGGCACCTTAACCTCGAAGTCCCCGAGTTTAAGACCAGCATCCCGACGACGGAGAACATCGCCATCGCCATCTGGCACCGCCTCGACGGCAAGATCCCCAACGCGAAGCTGCACCGCGTGCGTGTCTACGAGATGCCCGATCTCTTCGCCGACTTCTACGGAGAGAGCGCATGAAGGCCTACCTCACTCGCCGCTATCACTTCAGCGCCTCGCACCGCCTGCACACTGAAGCCTACGACGCGGCGAAGAACCGCGCGCTCTTCGGCAAGTGCAACAACCCTCACGGACATGGCCACAACTACACCGTGCAGGTCACGCTGAGCGGACAAGTCGACCCGGTGACAGGAATGGTCTGCGACCTCGCCGATCTCGATGCGTTCGCACGAACCAATCTGCACGACCGTTTCGATCACACCAATCTGAACACACTCGACTGTTTTGCAGATAAGGTCTCCACGACGGAGAATCTATCCATAGAGATCTACCGCATCTTTCAGAACTTCGCCGCCGCCCATCTTGAGCAGGTTCACATCGAAGAGACACCCAACAACTCCTTCGACTACGCCGGCGACAGGACTCCAGCGGCAGGCACTCTTTAGAGAAAGGCCCAGACAATGGCCGGCACGAAGGCTACCCTCGAAAACGCACCGCTCTCCGAGATACCAACGCAGGATATCTACCGCGAACTCCTCTTCCGCATCGGCGAAGACCCCAACCGCGACGGCCTGCTCCGCACACCGGAGCGCATGGAAAAGTCCCTGGCCTTCCTCACGCGCGGCTATGCTCAGGACGTCAACACCGTGCTCCACGACGCGCTCTTCGACGTGGACTACGACGAGATGGTCATCGTCAAAGACGTGGAGTTCTTCTCCATGTGCGAGCACCACCTGCTTCCCTTCTTCGGCAAAGCACACGTTGCCTACATCCCGAACGGCAAGGTGATCGGCCTGAGCAAGATTCCCCGGCTCGTCGACGTCTTTTCGCGACGGCTGCAGGTGCAGGAGCGGCTGACACGTCAGATCTGCGATGCCATCACCGAGGCCATCAACCCGCAGGGTGTCGCCATAATCCTCGAAGCGCAACACCTGTGCATGATGATGCGCGGCGTCGAAAAGCAGCATTCCTTCACCGTAACCTCGGCGATGTGCGGCGTCTTCAAGACCCAGTTGCAGACACGCAACGAGTTCCTCTCGCTGGTGCGGCGCAACGGCAGCTAGCTTCTAGCCGGCAGACGTGGCGTCCAGCCGATAAACTAGTCCATGGAATGAATGGACTGCTTGTACTAGATAAACCCCCCGGCATGACCTCGCACGACGTCGTCGCCATCGTCAGGCGCGCGACCGGCGAGAAGTCGATCGGCCACCTGGGAACTCTCGACCCGATGGCGACAGGCGTGTTGCCCCTGCTGCTCGGACGTTACACCCGCCTGGCCCAGTTCTTCGGCCAGTCCGACAAATCCTACGAAGGCCGCATTCGCTTCGGCTTTGCCACCGACACCTTCGACGCCGAAGGCGAGGCGACGGCCGCCGCGCAACCACTGTCGCTCTCGCTCGATGAGCTGAGACAGCTCGCCGCCCGGTTTCACGGCGAAATGGACCAGGTGCCGCCGGTCTACTCGGCCAAGAAGATCAACGGTGTTCCCGCGCACAAGCTGGCGCGCGCAGGCGCCGAGGTGCCTGTAAAACCGGCGCGCATCGTCATCCACGGCTTTCAACTGCTCACGCTCGAAGGCAACGAAGCAACTTTCACGATGAAGGTCTCGGCCGGCGGCTATGTCCGTTCCGTAGCGCATGAGTTGGGGCAACTGGCCGGATGCGGCGCACACCTCTCCGGGCTGCGCCGAACGCAGGCCGGCCCCTTCACGCTCGAGCAGGCGATCATGGTCGAAGAGCTGAAGTCGCTCCCAACCGCAGAAGCGATCGAAGCCCGATTACCTCACCCGCGCACGCTACTGCCCGAGATGCCAAGCGTGACGGTCGACGAGCAGACTGCCGGCAGGATCCGCAACGGGATGCAGGTAAACCTCCCGGAGTTCTCGCAGGCCTCGCTGGTCAAGATCTTCACAGCTCCGACGGAACTGCTGGCAATCGCACGGCGCGTCGCCGGAACCCTGATGCAGCCGGTCGTCGTGATGGGATAACCCACAGCAAAAAACCAGGCCCATACAATTGCATCCAACTCTCAGGCACAAAATCCGGGTTGATGCCGAACCATCACAACACTGTGTAAAATGACCCCGAAGACCAAACCTCAGGAGCGCACGAAATGTCGAAGCTGACCCCAGGGAAACTCGCCGGCCTCAAGGCCGTATCCGATCACCGCGGCGTCATCGCCGCAGCCGCAATGGACCAGCGTGGCTCGCTTCAGAAGTCCCTCGCCAAGGAGCGCGGCTCCGTAGCCAACGCTCACGACCTCGAAGAGTTCAAGCTCCAGGTCACCGAGGTCCTCACCCGCCATGCCTCCGCCATCCTGCTCGACCCCGAGTTCGGTCTGCCCGCCGCGAAGGAGCGCAACGGCAAGGGCCTGCTCCTCGCCTACGAGAAGACCGGCTACGACGCGGCCACGCCAGGCCGTCTGCCCGACCTGCTCGACGTCTGGAGCGTACGGCGCCTGAAGGAAGCAGGAGCCGACTGCATCAAGGTCCTCCTCTACTACACCCCCTTCGAAAAGTCTCACATCAACGACCTCAAACAAGCCTGGATCGAGCGCATCGGCGACGAGTGCATCGCTCACGACATTCCCTTCTTCCTGGAGTTCGTCGGCTACGACGCCGAGGGCGGCGACGAGAAGTCGCTGGCCTACGCCAAAAAGAAGCCTGAGGTCGTCTCCGGCTCCATGGCTGAGTTCGGCAAGGCCCGTTACAACATCGATGTCCTCAAGGTCGAGGTCCCCGTTGAGATGGCCTTCGTCGAGGGCACCAGGTCCTTCACGGGTGAGCGCGCTTACACCCGCGCCGAGGCCCTGCAGCACTTCCGCGACGCCGAATCGATGACCCACAAGCCCTTCATCTACCTCTCGGCTGGCGTCTCAAACCCTGTCTTCATCGAGACCCTGGAGCTCGCGGGCGAATCAGGCACCAAGTTCAACGGTGTGCTCTGCGGCCGGGCAACATGGAAGGACGGAATCCCTATCTACGCCAAGCAGGGCGCGAAGCCCTTCCGCGCCTGGCTGGAGACGACCGGGGTCCAGAACATCGAAAACGTCAACAAAGCCCTCAAGGCGGCGAGCCCCTGGTACCTCAAGTTCGGGGCCAACTCCCTCGCCGAACTCGGCTAACCCTTAGTTCGTCAATTCGCGAATAGTAAAAAGCGGAGCCCGAAACCGGGCTCCGCTTTGCGATTAAGACCTACCCTCATCGCGGAGCAACCTATTGCGTTCAGGTTATTTTCATCCAAATCCGATACCATCCAATCAGATGATGCGCAGACCGGTCGGCCCAGCCCTGCTTCTGTCCCTGCTCTGGCCCATCGTCGCCCAATCGCAGACACCCCAAGCCACTCTCCCGACGGGAACTCCTCTCCCCGTCATGATCGACAACCATCTCCCTATGCGCGCGGGTCAGCCCATCCGCGCCCAGCTCCTCTATCCGGTTTACGTCGATGACAAACTCATTCTCCCGGAACACACCGTTCTTTCCGGTACGGTCATGGCGCTCCGCCCCGACCATTCTCGCCGCACTCGCGCGCGGCTCGGTGGCGACTTCACCCCCTTCCACATCCCCGTAGTCAGCTTCACCCGGATCATCCTCGCTGACGGGTCCGCTCTCCCCTTCTCGGCAGACCCTGCCACCGATGGAGCCCCCATCTACCGCGCCGTCGCACCGCCCCCCTCCAAAGGAGGATTCCTCCACCAGCAGTTAGACGTGGGCCTCTCCATCGCTCGCGACGATGCCGCCATCTTCCTCGCCCCCGGCAAAGCTGACCGCTTGAAGCAGTTCCTCTACAACCGGCTCCCCTACCATCCGGAACGCATAGAAAAGGGCACCACCTGGACCATCAGGACGACCGTTCCTCTTGCCTTTCCGGCACAGCCTTCCCCAACCATCGCCGCTGCCCCTTTGAAGCATCACTTCTGGCAGCAGCCCGCCCCGGTAGAGCAGCCCGTTGACGAAGGCCCCGGCAAATGGATCATCCAGGCCTACCTCGACGATCCCCTCAGCTCCGAAACCTCCGCCACCGGGCAGGTCATCAAGGCAACCGTCGCCGAACCCATCTACAACCTCGACCACACCATCGCAATCCCCCAGGGCTCAACCCTCGTCGGCGCAGTCACCAGGGCAAAGCCAGCTCGCAGCTTCGGCCGCACCGGAACCCTGGACTTCACCTTCCGTCAGTTGACCCTGCCGGGAGATAAACCGCAAAACGTCGTGACCACCCTCGTCGGAGCCGACTCCGGCCAGGCGCTCGCCCTCAACTCCGAGGGACAGGTCAAATCCCGCCCGGAGGACAAGATCAGCATCCCTCTCATTCTCGTGTTCCTTGCCAGTCAACCTTTGGATCAGGACCACGGCGGCGGCAATAACTTGGGGAAGAACGCCGTTGGTGGCGCGGCCGGCCTTGGACTCGTTGGAACCATCATCGGTCTCTCCGGACAATCAGCATACCTGGCAGCTGGCATCGGCTACTATGGCGCAGCCCTCGCCTTCTATGACCGGTGGATCGCCCGAGGCAAGAAGATCTCCTTCCCCCGCGACACCCGCATCGTCGTCCAAACCACTGCTCGCAGATCGCAAGTCCTCCACCCCGACATCGCGACGCCGAGATCGCGCTAGCGCTACTCCCACTCAATCGTCCCCGGCGGCTTCGAAGTAATGTCGTACACCACGCGATTGATTCCCCGCACCTCGCTCACAATCCTGCTGGAGATCGTGCGAAGCACCTCATAGGGCAGCGCGGCCCAGTCGGCCGTCATCCCGTCCTCGCTCTCAACGGCGCGAATCGCACAGGTATACGCGTACGTCCTCTGATCGCCCATCACGCCGACAGACTTCACCGGCAGCAGCACCGCGAAGCTCTGCCACACTTTGCGATAGAGCCCCGCGGCCTTGATCTCCGAAACCACGATCTCGTCGGCTTCCTGCAGCAGCGCAACACGATCCTCCGTGACCTCGCCCAGAATCCGCACCGCCAATCCTGGCCCCGGGAAGGGCTGCCGCTCAAGGATATCCTCCGGCATTCCGAGATCGCGCCCGATCCTGCGCACCTCATCCTTGAACAGGTCACGCAGCGGTTCAATCAGCTTCAGCTTCATGTCTTCGGGTAGCCCGCCAACGTTGTGGTGGCTCTTGATGGTGTGCGAAGGCCCATGAACGCTGCTCGATTCGATCACATCCGGATACAGCGTCCCCTGCACCAGCCATCCGACCTCGTCGCCCGCGCTCTTCTCCGCCTCAACAATCCTGGCTGCTTCATCGTCAAACACCGCGATGAATTCGTTGCCGATGATCTTCCGCTTCTTCTCCGGATCAGTTACTCCAGCCAGCTTCGTCAGAAAGCGCTCGGCCGCATCAACGGCAACGACGTTCAGGCCAAGTCCCTCGCGCATCGTCCTCTGCACCTTGGCGAACTCATCCTTGCGCAGCACACCGTTGTTGACGAAGATGCAGGTCAGCCTGTCGCCGATTGCCCGCGAGACCAGGACCGCCGCCACGGAGGAGTCCACTCCGCCGCTCAATCCGCAGATCGCATGGCCATCTCCCACCTGCTCCCTGATCCGCTCAACGGTCGAGTGAATGAAGTGCTCCGGCGTCCAGTCCTGAGCGGCCCCGCAGATATCGAGACAGAAGTTCTTCAGCAGGTCCATTCCCTGCTTCGTGTGCGCCACCTCAGGATGAAACTGGACGGCCCAGATCCGCCGTGCCTCATCGGCAATTCCAGCCACCGCATTCGACGTCTTCGCCGTCAACTGGAAACCCGAGGGCAGTTCCTTCGCCTCGTCTCCGTGAGACATCCACACATTCATCGCCGGAGGCAACCCGCGAAACAGCTTCGACTCCGCCACGACGCTCACCTGCGCGTGACCGTACTCGCGCGCCGGCGCCGACTCCACCTTGCCGCCCAAGTGGTGCACCACAAACTGCAGCCCATAGCAGATACCCAAAACCGGCACATTCATGGCCAGCACAGCGGGGTCGGCCGCCGGAGCATCTGCGTCATAGACAGAACAGGGCCCGCCGGAGAGAATCACCCCCTTCGGGTTGAGCTCCTTTACCTTATCCAGCGATGCCGTACATGGCAAAACCACGGAAAACACATTGAATTCGCGAATGCGCCGCGCGATGAGTTGCGTATATTGCGAGCCAAAATCCAGGATGACAATCGTTGAAGTGTCCACACATCCAGTGTAACCGCGAGCCGGTCGCCCACTCCCGTCATGCCTCGTCGGCAGCCTGGCTGAGAAAATCCGCCCGCGAAATACTCGGTTCGACCCGGTTCCGGCCCAGCCGCTTCGCGCAGTAGAGCGCGCTATCGGAGGCATCCAGCAGCGCCAGCGCCTCCCTCTTACCTCGGAGACACGGCAGGACCCTCTCCCAACGCCTTCCATAAATTTAGGTAACCCACCAGTCGCGCCACATGGAAGAAGTCCGAGGCAAGGCAGTAAAACACCGCAACCCCAGCCCACCACAGGAACAGGAACTCCTGCGACGTGACACTCTCGAAGGGCAGCGGAGTAGCTGAGAACACAATCGCAAGTACGATCAGCGCGATCTTCACAATCCCCATAACCAGGTTGATCTCAACCAGCTTTCCCTTGAGCGGCCCCAGCCGAAACGCAGCCGCGAGGCTCTGCCCCACGCCCAGCCCGTGCAGCATTGCCAGTAACGGAGCGATGCCCAGCGCCCAGCTCACCACAGCCCAAAGGGTAAACAGCCCCAGCGTCGCGATGATTGCCATCGAGCAATAACCGACCAGATTCGGGTCGCCTCCGCGAGACATCGGTTCGGTCACCGTCGTCTGCGCCGCCCACACAAGGCACTCGAACCACACGGCAAAACTTCCCGCCAGTGCGAGGACGCGAATCCCCTGAAGCGCCATCAGCGTCCCGACCCGCGCATGCAGCCTGTCGTTGACCCGCCGCAGCACCACGGTCCGCCCCAGCGACGAAACTACAACCCACGCCAGCAGCAACAGCGGCCCCATCCACCGCACCACATGCCACACCGGAGGCAGCAGAACCGCCAGCGCCTTCGCGAGCGTCTGCGAAGCCGCCAGCGGATCCAGCACCGTCATCCGCTGCAAGGCGTCAACATCGACCGGAGCCGCCCCCAGGATCCGCACCGCCTCATGCCACACAAGCAGAAGCACCGGAACCGCGAAGGTCCACCGCCACAGAACTTCAAGCGCCGTCAGCGAGGGCCGCCGCCAGCACTCCGACAGCGTGTAAACAAACGACTGCGTCCCGCGCACCACCGGCCCGCCTGCATCGTGCACCTTATGCCCTGTTCCCTGCACTACTTCACCACAAGATTGACCAGCTTGCCCGGCACGATGATCACCTTCACCACTGTCTTCCCCTGGCTCCTGGCCTTCACTTTCTCGTCGTCCAGTGCCGCCGACTTCACCGTAGCCTCGTCGCTGCCTGCCGGCACCTTCACGACGTTCACGAGCTTGCCGTTCACCTGCACGGGAACCTCGATCTCGTCTTCCTGCGCAAGCCTCTCGTCGGCCTCAGGCCACGACGTCCGGAAGACCACGCCCTTGCAACCCATCTGCTCCCACAACTCCGACGACAGAAACGGCGCAAACGGCGCCAGCAGCAGCGTCAGGCCACGAAAGACCTGCGCAATGGTCGCCTCTGAAATCTCTCCCGCATCCATCGCGGCTTCTTTCGCGGTGATCTCGTTCACCAGAATCATGATCGACGCGATCGACGTGTTGAAGTGCCATCGTCCGCTGAAGTCGTGCGTCATCTTCGCGTTCGTCTGGTGCAGCTTCCGCAGCAACGCCTGCCCCGCGGCCGACTCCTCGTTGAAAGACGTCTCATTCGCTGGACTCACAGCGGCATACTTCGTCGTCAGCCGATGCACTCGTCCAAGAAACCGGCTGATGCCCGCAACACCTTCTTCCTGCCACTCCAGGTCTCTGTCCGGAGGAGCTGCAAACAGTGCATACATTCTCGTCGCGTCCGCGCCGTAACGCGCAATCATGTCGTCAGGAGAGACCACATTCCCCTTCGACTTCGACATCTTGGCGCCGTCTTTGATCACCATTCCCTGCGTAAACAGACGCTCCGCAGGCTCATCGTTTTTGATCATCCCAAGGTCGCGCATCACCTTCGTCCAGAACCGCGAATAGATGAGGTGCAGAATCGCGTGCTCCACGCCGCCAATGTACTGATCGATCGGGAACCAGTAGTTCGCTTTGTCGCTCGCAAACGGAACCGTGTCATCCTCCGCATCCGTGTAACGGTAGAAGTACCAGCTCGAATCGACGAACGTATCCATTGTGTCCGTTTCGCGCCGCGCCGGGCCGCCGCACACCGGGCACGTCGTCTTCACGAACTCTGCAATCTTCCCCAGCGGCGAACCGCCCTCCTGCGTAATCTTCACCTGCGCAGGAAGAACCACAGGCAGCGCACTCTCGGGCAGCGCGACAACCCCGCCCGGCTCAACGGCGGGCCTTCCGGGCTCAGGGCTGTCATGCCCCTTCTCGCAGTACACCATCGGGATTGGAGTTCCCCAATACCGCTGCCGGCTCACACCCCAATCCTTCAGCCGATACGTCACCGTGGCCTCGCCAAATCCCTTCGCCTGCGCGAAGACAGCCATCTTCTGCTGCGCCTCCGCACACCCCAGCCCGGTCCACTCCCCCGAGCCCACCAACACAGCATCCTCTTCCGCCGTGTAGGGCAACTCAGGTTCGCTGCCGTCCTTCGGTGCAATCACCTGACGGATATCCAACCCATACTTCTCCGCGAACTCAAAGTCCCGCTCATCGTGCGCCGGCACGCTCATAATCGCGCCCGTGCCATACTCTGCCAGAATGTAGTTCCCCACCCATACCGGCACGCGCTCGCCGTTGAACGGATTCACCGCGAACCGTCCGGTATTCACGCCGTGCTTCTCTATCCCGCCGATGTCATCCGACTCGCGCGCCTTCTTCTGCTCCTCCAGCAGCCCCGCGATCTTCGCCGCCAGCTCCGCATCCTCAGCCGCAAAAGCCTTCGCCACCGGATGCTCCGGAGCAAGCTGCACCGAAGTCGCACCGAAGATCGTATCCACGCGAGTCGTAAAAACCGTGATCTTCGCGCATCCCTGCTCCTTCACCTCGCCGTCAACCACGAAATCCACCAGCGCGCCTTCGCTGCGGCCAATCCAGTTCCGCTGCATCGTCCGGACCTTCTCCGGCCAGCCTTCCAGCGTATCCAGTCCCTTCAGCAGTTCATCGGCGTACTTCGTAATCCGCAAAAACCACTGCGTCAGATCGCGCTGTTCGACAAGCGTATCCTCATGCCGCCAGCACCGCCCCGCAACCACCTGCTCATTCGCAAGCACGGTCTGGCAGTCGGGACACCAGTTCACCTTGCTCTTCTTCCGGTAGGCCAGCCCCTTCTCAAACATCTTCACGAAGAACCACTGGTTCCACCGGTAGTACTCCGGCAGGCACGTCGCCACCTCGGTCGACCAGTCGTAGCTCAGCCCCATCCGCCGCATCTGTTTCTTCATGGCGTCGATGTTGGCCAGCGTCCACTCCCGCGGCGGTGTGTTGTTCTTCAGCGCAGCGTTCTCTGCCGGCAAGCCGAAGGCATCCCACCCCATCGGGTGCAGCACGTTGAACCCGCGCATCCACATGTAGCGCGCCAGTGCATCGCCAATCGCGTAGTTCCGCACATGCCCCATGTGCAACTGCCCGCTCGGATACGGCAGCATCTCCAGGCAGTAGTACTTCGGCTTACCCGAGTCATGCCCCTCCGCAGCGTACAACGCAGGGTCCGCGTCCCACCGCTCCTGCCACTTCGGCTCAATCTCCGCCGGGTTATACCGCATCTGCCGCTCGCTCTCGTTCTTCACAATCTCAGCCATATCTTTCGATTGTAAAGAAACCAGCGACAATACCGCAGATGGGGTTCCCCACCGAGCCGCCAGCGTCGTCAGCACACCCGAATTCCGCGCCTCATCCCCCGAGCGTCCACCGGCGACTCCGCGATGTGCGCAAAAACTCCGGAAACTTTAGGCAATAAACCACATCGCGTAGAAGCACCTTCCTATCTGACTACTCGGCTTTGATAGTGGTCACTGTCTCATCTGCGAATCGCTGTTTTCTGTAACCGGCTAAAGCCACTTGAAGTCTAACGGCGCATGAAAGGAACGGTATTCGATGAGATTCGTGGTCAGTTTTCTAAGTTTGGTGTTGTTTTGCACGGCCGTTGGATCCGCGCAAGAACAGCAGAAGAGCGAAATAGGTTTTTTACTCGGCGACACGCAGATTCCCGGAGGATCCACATCCACTGGTCTCCCTCTCAGCTCCGGGAGCAGCATTGCCTTCTCCGTGAACTACGCCAGGCATCTGACGGGCAGGAAAACGGAGTTGCAGCTTGAAATTCCCTTTGAGGCTGATCCCAGCCACAAGATTGATTCGGCACAGCGCGGTGCGATCAGCAGTCTGGCGGGGCTCTATGTCACGCCCTCGCTGCGCGTTCGCTTCCTCAACGGACAACGTATCTCGCCATGGCTCTCAAGCGGGTTTGGGTATGGCCTCTATGAAGGAAGTAAAGCGCTCAACAACGGTGAAGCAAATCCCAATCGGTTCCGCAATACACCAACCGCGCAATTTGGCGGCGGTGTTGATTTCCGGACTCCGATCCGCATCGTCTTTCCTATCAGCCTGAGGATCGAGGTTCGGGACTATTACACACTGAACGTTCCCAACTTTTGAGTTGGGGTTCGCCAGGGAAGCCAGAACAACGTTGTCGCCGCAGGCGGTTTCGTTATCCACTTCTAAACAGATGGTCGGCGGAGGTCTTCATGCGCAAGATACTGCTCCTGCTCTTTGTTGCTGGAATCGGGACAGCTTCCATGGTCGCCGCGGAAGTCCCCATCGATTCGTCCCGATCGAAGATAACGGTGCACGTCTCAAAATCAGGTCTGTTCTCAAGCCTGGGACATAACCACGAGATCGCAGCGCCTATTGAGAGCGGAAGCATCGATGCCGATGCTCGTATTGCCTCTTTTCATATCAAGACCGAAAAGATGATGGTTCTGGATCCGGGATCGAGCGAATCGGAGCGCGCGAAGATAAGAGCCGTCATGTTGAGCGAACAAGTGCTCGACTCACACCGATATCCCGAGATTACCTTCTCGTCCACGAACATCGAGCCACGGCAGAACGACTCCCTGGTTGAGGGAACCCTCAAGCTGCATGGTGCACAGAGAACCGTCCGCTTCCCCGTGACATATAGCAACGGGCACTATACGGGCTCCACTCATATAAAACAGACTGACTTTGGAATAACGCCAATCAAGGTCTTCGGCGGGTCGGTAAGCGTCCATGATGCTCTTGATGTCACATTCGACATCTACCCAACAGACAATCGCTAGCTGGCCTACTGAACCAGCTTGCAGGGAACCCCGCGACAATACCGCAGACCGGATTCCTCACCCCGCCGCCAGCGTCCTCAGCACACCCACATTCCGCGCCTCGTCCCCTGCGACCCCGCCATCCTCGCCGTCGAGCAGCTCCGCGACCGCATCACACCCACCTCTTCATCACCGGACTCCGCACCATCGCCGCCGACAACCTCTGGCTAAGCCCCTGCTACCAGCGCCCCGGGCTCGCCATCCACTTCACCCGGAAACCCGAGTGGCCCGAAGTCCAGAAAGTCCCTCCGCTCATCGAAGAAAAGCTCGCCCCGTTCGAAGCCCGTCCCCACTGGGCGAAGCTCAACACCATCTCCCCCGCACGCCTGAACCACCTCTCTACCCCCAAACTCCCCGACTACCGCGCCCTCGCCACCTAGCACGATCCACAAGGCAAATTCCGCAATCAATTCATCGACGCCGAAATCTTCGGCGCTTAAAGGGACTCATCTGTAGCCTTTGCCCCAGACATAGTCATATCTCACGGCAAAACCTGTGCTGTTTGGCCCATTTTCGTGTACCAATGCTCTGGCGAATACAAAAATCAGCGTGCTGCGTGCATTCAGGGAAACATTCACCTCGCTACCCCCTATGAAATTCTGTTGCACATCATTCTGGTTCACCCCGTTGATCAACGTGTCACCGCGAAAAGAGTAGCGAGTATCCAGAGAAGCCCACACCGCGCCGTTAAACGAGTAGCTGAGGTGTGCCTCCACTCCAGGCAGTGCCCGCTGCTTGAGTATCTCCAGACCACGATACGTACGATTGTCCGTATAGAAATAAGAATTGACATGCCCATCAATCACCCACTTCTGCTCCCGCCCAAACGGCTGTGACATGCCAATCTCCGGCTTGAATGACCAGCGATCGGAACCAAGATTGAAAAGCTGGTTACGGTCATACTGCCCTGTGGGCGCCGTGAAGGTAAGACTCGCTCCAACAGAGGTCGTGGGCTTATAGCTTTCGAATTCTGACACGCTGAGCGCTGGGCCACCTTTCAGCAACATGCCAATCTGATAGCTGGAATCGCCGGTCCCGGTCACAGACCCGTTGATGTTGGTCCCGCCGATCGAACCTGAAACTCCGGCGATCGGAAAACTGGGTTCCACCCAGGTCAGTCGATGAAGCACGCCAAAATAGCGTGTGTAGGTGATGATTCCCTGATTCAGATTGAGCTTCGCCTCTCCCACAATAAGCGAGGAGTCGATCGAACTATTGGATCGGTCATAGGAGTACATCAGCTCGATCTGATTAACACCCACCGGAGAGTTGGTATACGTGCGAGGATCCGAAAACTGCGCAAACACTGGATGAGGCGAGCGCGCCATAGTCAACGCAAAGCAAACATAGAGCAGCAGTTTGCGCATGACAGCCAATGTAGCAAAAGAAACGCCTCTATTCGTCCCTCACTACTCATCCAGCCGCCAGCGTCCTCAACACCCCCACATTCCTCGCCTCATCCCCCGGAGCATCCACCGGAGTCTCCGCAATAAACGCCGCGTGGGCAAACCGCTTATCGTGCAGCAGCCGCCGAAACGCCTCCGCCCCGATCATCCCCTCCCCGATGTGCTCATGCCGGTCCAGCTTCGACCCCATCGCCGCCTTCGCGTCGTTGCAGTGCCACACCTTCACTGCCTCGAACCCTACCGTCGACTCCACCAGCTTCATCGTCTCGATGTATCCATCCGCCGTCACGATGTCGTACCCCGAGACATGCACGTGGCAGGTATCCAGGCACACCGCCACCGGAGCGCACGGCTTCAGCGTCTCCACCAGCTCCGCCACCTGCTCCAGCTTGCCCCCCAGCGAAAACTCCGCCCCGGCCGTGTTCTCAATCAGAATCCTGAAGTTCTTCCCGGCAAAATCGATCCCTTCAATCGCCTTCTCAATCGACTCAGCAGCTAGCGTCAATCCCTGCTCCCGCGTCAGCCCCTTCCAGCTTCCCGGATGCAGCACCAGAAACTCCGCTCCCAGCGCCAGAGCCCTCTCCACCTCCCCGCGAAACGCTGACGTCGAGTTCGCCCGTACGCTCTCGGTCTGGCTGCACAGGTTGATCAGGTAGCTCGCATGCACTGCCACCGGCCCCACATCATGCTTCGCCCGCAGCTCCTGCATCTTTGCCGCATCGGTTGCCTTCACCGGCGACGCCTTCCACATCCTTGGACTCGCTGAAAATATCTGAAGAGTATTCGCCCCGGCCTCCACGGCCCGCTCCACCGCCGTCCAAACCCCGCCGCCTGTTCCTACATGCACACCAATCCGCTTCTTCGCTACAGCCATATGCTCCAGCCTATCGCAAAACAAAGTTTGCTCCGGACCGGTGGGCGGCAATGCTATGCTGTTCCCGCTCCCACCTCAGAAAGGAATTGCATGGCCGCTGAACAAAACTTCAAGAATCACGGACGTCTCGACCCCGCGACGCACTTTGTCATCTTCCCGCTCTTTGTGCTCAATTTCATCTTTGCCATCTACACCACCATCCGGCACTGGCCCGAGCACCCTCACCTGCACCTCTGGTGGATCGTCATCTCCATCGCCCTTACGGTCTTCGTCATCAGGACCCGCGCTCAAGACCTCAAGCTGCAGGACCGCGTCATTCGCCTTGAAGAGCGCCTCCGCCTCGCGGCGTTGCTCCCCGCCGCCGATCTTGCTCACGTCGGCGAGCTCACCTGCCAGCAGCTCATCGCTCTCCGCTTCGCCTCCGACGCCGAGATCCCTGCCCTCGTTCACAAGACCCTCACCCAGGGCCTCGAACCCAAGGCCATCAAGGAGTCCATCACCAACTGGCGCGCCGACTACCACCGCGTCTAGTCCCTCAAATACAAAGGGACGGCGCCCATGCGCCGTCCCTCTGCCACCTCCGTCACTAACCCAATGACTCCAGACTAGTAAACGTCCCGCTGGTACCGCTTCTGCTTCTTCATCGCGGCTAGATACTCCGCGGCATGCTCCAGTGTCCCGTTCGAGCCCCTGGCGATGACATCCAGAAGCGCCGTCTCGACGTCCTTGGCCATGCGGGTCGCATCGCCGCAGACATAGAAGTACGCACCCCGTTCAAGCCACTCGAACAGCTCCTTAGCGTTCTCCTGCATGCGGTCCTGAACATAGACCTTGCAAGCCTGATCGCGCGAGAACGCCGTATCCAGCCGCTTAAGCACCCCTTCCTTCACCATGCCCAGCAGCTGGTCTTTGTACAGGAAGTCCATCTTCTCGCGCTGCTCTCCAAAGAACAGCCAGTTGTCGCCCGTCTGCCCGGTCGCCTGCCGCTCCTCCAGAAACGCCCGGAACGGCGCAATCCCCGTACCGGGGCCGATCATGATGACCGGAGCCGTCGTGTCCTCCGGCAGCCTGAAGTTGGCATTGGAGTGCAGGAAGATCGGAATCTTCATGCCTTCGCCGGCGCGGTCGCCGATGTGGCCGCTCGCCACACCCTGCCGGCTGCGTCCGTGCGAGTCGTAACGGATGACCCGCACCGTCGTGTGCACCGAGTCCGGATGCTGCTTCTGGCTCGAAGCAATCGAGTACATGCGAGGCGTCAGGCGCTGCAGCACATTGAACAACTGCTGCGGCTCGGTAATGACGCCCGGAAAATCCGTCGCCAGATCCACAAACTCGCGTCCCCAGCAGTACTCCTCGGCGCGCGCCTTGTTCTCCGGCCCAACCAGAACCTTCAGCCCGTCCAGTTCCGGCACCAGCTTGGCGTACTGCCCCACGCTGCCGCGCGCCAGCTTACCGATGCCCAACCGCGTACGCAGCGCCTCTTCCAGGCTGATCTCGACCTTGTAGTGGTCCAAAACGCGCTCGTCGCCCCTATAGCCGAGCGCCTTCAGCACATCCGCAACGGCCTCGGGGCGGTTCTCCGGGATGATCCCGACCGCATCCCCGGGCGTGTACGTCATGCCCTCTTCAAGCGTCAGCTCAACGTGACGCGTCTCTTTCTCCGACCCCTGGCCCGTCAGCAGATAGTTCACGCTGACTGTAGACAAATAAGGGTTGTTCCTCGTGTACTTCGACGCATGCCCGGTCGAAGCCTTCGCTTCCTGCTCCAGAACCTCGCTCATACCTCTATGGTAACCGTCTCCCCGCAAAATGCCTATGTTTCCTGCCTGAACCGCGATTCAGTCTGAACCCCTGTGGTGAGCCGTTTCCCCGCGCCGCGCTACCACTCACCATTCTTCTGCATCTTCTTGATCCTGCTGCGAACGAGGTCCCGTTTCAGCCGGCTCAGGTGATCGATGAAGAGAATGCCATCCAGATGATCGATCTCGTGCTGGAACGCACGCGCGAGCAGTTCATCGCCCTCAACCTCGAACCAGTTTCCCTCGACATCCTGCGCGCGAACCTTGACCCACGCGGCGCGGCGCACCTTCTCGCGGATCTCCGGCAGGCTGAGGCATCCCTCCTCCTCAAACTGCTTGCCTTCGCGCGCCACGATCACCGGATTGATGAGGACGATCTTCTCCTCAGGGTTCTTCTTGAAGCTGATGTCGATGACCGTAAGCCGTTGCGACAGCCCGATCTGCGGCGCCGCCAGGCCGATGCCATGCGCGGCATACATCGACTCGAACATCTCCTCCACCAGCGTCTTCAGCTTCTCGTCAAAGACCGTCACCGGCTCGCCGCGCTTCGACAGAATGGGGTCAGGATACTTGACGATGTCATAAACTTTGATCGTTTTTTGCACGTTAATACGCCTTGATCTGCTCCAGATAGCCCTTGTAGTTGCGCTCCAGCTCACGCAGCGAGTCGCCGCCGAACTTCTCAATCACCAGCCGCGCGATCGTCAGAGCAACCATCGCCTCCGCCGCAACTCCCGCAGCCGGAACCACACAAACGTCACTGCGCTCATAAGCCGCCTTGACCGGCTCGCGAGTCTCAAAGCTGACGCTGCCCAGCGGCCGCCGCAACGTGGAGATCGGCTTCAGGTATCCCCGAACCACAACATCCTCACCATTGGAGATACCACCCTCGATGCCGCCTGCATTGTTGTGGTCGCGAGAGAACTTCGTAAAGTCGACGCTGGAGCCCTCGTAGCCGATCGCATCATGGACCGCGGAGCCAAGCGACTCCGCCGCCGTAACGCCGCGGCCAATCTCCACCGCCTTCACCGCCTGCAGGCTCATCACCGTCTGGGCCAGCAGTCCGTCCAGACGCTCGTCCCAGTTCGCATGCGTCCCAATTCCAGGCGGGAGCCCGTGAACAATCACCTCGAAGACGCCGCCAACCGTATCGCCGGTGCGCAGGACAGCATCCACCTCGGCCTTCATCCGCGCCTCGCTCTCGGGATCGACGCAGTTCAACAGAACCTCATCCTTATGCGACAGCGCGACGATCTCATCCCACTGCGCAGGTCGCGAAAGTTCAGCCTTGCCAACGCGAATCACATGGCTCAGCACCTCGACGCCAAGCGCACGCAGCAGAAGCTTGGCAAAGGCGCCCGAGGCGACACGTGCCGTACTCTCACGAGCACTCGCTCTTTCAAGTACATAACGGGCATCTTTGAAGTCGTACTTGATAGCTCCGGCAAGATCGGCGTGCCCCGGACGCGGCGAAGCCACCGCCTTGTGTTTCGCGGGATCGCCCTCCTCCACCGGGAGAATCTCGGTCCAGTTCTTCCAGTCATTGTTGGCGATCGTCAGCGCAACCGGCGAGCCGATCGTCTTGCCGTGACGTACACCCGAGAGGATGTGGGCCGTGTCACGCTCAATCCGCATGCGTCCGCCCCGGCCATAGCCCTTTTGCCGCCGCCAAAGCTCCCGGTTGATGAACTCCTGATCGACCGGGACACCCGCCGGAAGACCGCTGACCATAGCCACAAGGCTCTCACCGTGGCTCTCACCTGCTGTGGAAAATCGAAGCATCTCCCTCGCTTACCCTGCGCTCTCTCGACGTGATTGCCGAAAGCTTAATTGTAGCAACGCAACCGCAACAGACGGACTCGAGTGCGTGTGACTAGTTCACGAGTCATTTACTCCTTACATAAACCTGTCATCCCGACCGGAGCGAAGCGGAGTGGAGGGATCTGCTTTCGGCCTTCCACTCAGATTCAGGCGCGCTACTCGCTGTCCTTGAGGTACGCCTGCGAGTTGAACAGCGGACGCTCCATCGATCGTACCCAGTCGGTCACTTCCGTCGGTCCTTTGCCCTGCTCCGTGGCGGCGTCGAAGGCGTTACGCAGCGTCTGCATCTTGGCCTCAAGGTCGTCGAGAGTGTTCAGCAGCAGCGCCTCCGGCGTCATCGGAAGCTTCGGAGACCCGAACTCGTACTTGCCGTGATGCGAAAGAATCATGTGCTCGACAAGCAGGCGCAGCTTCTCGGGAAACGGCTCGATCCCTCGGACCTTCTCCTGCAGCATCCGCTGCGCGATGCTGATGTGGCCCACAAGTTGCCCCTCGAGGGTGTAGCCAAAGCTCGTCTTCCAGTACAGCTCGCGGATCTTGCCAATATCGTGCAGGACTGCTCCCGAAACCAGCAGATCGGCATCGACCTCCGGATAAAACGGCGCCGTAGCGAGACACACGCGAACCAGCGTAAGCACATGCTCCAGCAGTCCCCCGATCCACGCATGGTGCAGCATCTTGGCGGCAGGAGCCGTCCGATAGGCCTGGGCAATCTCAGGATCGTCCAGAAACGCAAACACCAGCCGTTGCAGATCAGGATTCGTGAAGCGCGAGACGTAGCCCCGCAGCTCAGTCCACATCTCCTCCACATCGAAGCGGGTAACCGGAAGAAAGTCTGCCGCGTCGACCTCACTCTCGGCGGCCGGACGGAGCCGTTGCAACCCCATCTGGAACCGCCCCTGGTAGCGGGCAATCTGCCCCTGGGCCTTGACGTAACAGCCTTCCGTGCAGACCGCCACGGCATCTGCAAAATCGTCCCACATCACCGCGGGCAGCGATCCGGTCTTGTCCGTGAGGATGGCCGAGACAAACTGGCCGCCCTGCTTTCTGTCACGCACCTGAAACGAGGAGAGAACGAAGTACGACGTAACTACGGAGTTCTCAAAACGAGGAGCATCCGCAACAAAGAAATCTTTCATCGCAACCAGAATACCCCGGACCTGACCGAAGGCCCATTGCCTGCCTTGGCATTACCTCGGCGACCTTTGCGGTTCCTTTGCGTCCTCTGCGTTTGCCGTTTGCCGTTTCCTACGACAACTCCCGATGCATTGCTTCGACTTCACCGCAGATATCTGTCAAGCCCACAATCCGCTCCCAGAGGCTGCACAACGCCTTCACGCAACACAAAATGAACGACTTGAAGCCAGGAAATAAACCTGGGGAAAGTGGCAGAGTAGTTTCCCTCAATTCACTAAAATAGAACTAGAGCTAAAAGACAGATAAGGCCGGGCGCCATCCCCTTCAAAATCAATATTTTGACCCATAACCCATTTGTTTTCAATATTTTATCGAAAATCATTTCCGCTAAGCCGCTGAAATAAGAGGGCTTAGCCCAAATGAGGGGGGAGGGGGTACCCCCCAGGGGAAGACCAGACACCCCTAGTTCGACGGAGGAGTCGTGGGCGTCGGAGGTGCCGGGGCCGGAGCAGCCGGAGTCGTGGGTGTGAGGCCTGTCGGCGTCGCTCCCAGCGCAGGGTTCACCGTTGGAGCCGGCGGAGGAGCCTCGACAGGAGGCTTTGTCTCCTTGTTCTGCAGCCTCTCCTTGGGAGCTCCCTTCTGCTTCTTCGGCTTCTTCTGCTTGCCGGTGTCTCCGTTCAGACCGAGCGGAGCCGCCTGAACTTTCTCACTGACCAGCTCATCAGTCGCCGGAGCGGCCGGAGTTGCAGCAATCTTCTCCTTCTGGCGAGCAGCCTGTTTGGCGGCCTTCTCGGCGGCCTCCGTCTTGGCGCGGTAGCTGTAACGCGTCTTACCGGTGACCACAGCCTTCGGGGCGAGCGGATCGGGATCAGAGGTCGTAGAGAACTGCGTCTTGCTCTCAGTTGGAGCTATCGCCGTTCCCGGAGCAACGGCCGCTCCAGCGTCGGCGGTCAGGGTCGACGAAGCCACGCCCGCTCCGGCGCCCACAGAGGTCTCCTGCGGTCCCGGAGGAAGCGCATTGCGCGGAGCCTGCCCATAGCGAATCTTCTCGCGCTTGATCTTCTTCTTGGCGGGATGAGCCGAGGTCTTTGAAGTCGTCGCCGTTGTGACCGCAGCCGAAGGTGCCGTCGCAACCGCGGGAGTTGCAACCACCGGAGCGGTCGTCGTCTTGCTCACCGTCGAAAAGCGGCCGCCGCGATCGAACCGCTGCTTCTCTGTCTGCGCCTTCTTCTTCGAAACGGGAGGCGCGTAAGCCGTAAAGACCGGCTTGGTCTGCTTGGAGCTGGCACCAGAGTCCACGAAGCCCGGCTTGATATCGATGTAGGCCTCTTCACGCAGCTTCGACAGATAAGCGCGCAGAGCGGGCTGCATGGACTGCATGTACAGCGCCTCCTGAACCTGCGGCTCAATTTCCTTGAGCGGGGGAACACCGGAAGCCTGATGCTCGGTGACCTTGAGGATGACGTAGCCCTGACGGGTGCGGATGGGGTTGGTCACGCCGCCGGCGGGAAGGCCGAAGGTCTGGTCCTCGAGGACCTTGGCCAGCGCGCCGCGCTTGAAAAGACCAAGATCGCCTCCCTGCGAAGCCGTTGGCCCGCCGGAGTAGGTCTTGGCCAGCTCATCGAACTTGTCTCCCGCCTTGATCTTTGCGGAGATTTCGTCAGCCTTGGCCTGCGCCTGTGCCACCGCAGCATCGTTGGCATCGGCAGCGGTGGGCACAAGGATCTCACTCAGTCGAACCTGTTCAGGCTGGGTAAACTCATTCTTGTGCGCATCGTAGTAGGCCTGCTCCTGCGCCTGCGTCATCTGGATGCGGCGGCCGACCTCGTCGCGAACGACCTGCTGCGTGATGATGTTGTTGCGGATGTTGGCCTTGAAGTCCTCGAACGAGACTCCCTGCTGGCGGGCGGCCTTCTCGAGGTCTTCCATCGTATCCAGATGGTTCTGCTTGCGGATCTCATCGAGGCGGCGAATCACCTCGGCATCGGCATTGATGCCGAGTTCCTTGCCCCGCGAGAGCAGAAGCTGCTGGTCAATCATGTCGCGCAGAAGGTTCTTCTGCCGCTCGGCCGCATCGGCAGGGCTCGCATTGCCCTGCTGATTCTCATAGTTCAGCTGCTGCTGGGCGCGCTCGAGATCGCTGCGGTTGATGATCTGGTCGTTGACGCGAACGATAACGTCCTCAACAACCTCGCCGTTGGGAGTGATCGCGGGGGGAACCGGAAGCGCCGTCTGCTGGGGCGTGGGTGCCGTCAAAGGGCTCTGGTACCGCGGCGCCTGTGCCAGCGCTGCGATAGGCAGCGTCAGCAGGCCGAGCCCGCACATGGCTGCAAACTGCGAAATCCTCGAAATCATTGTCACTCGTATCTCTGCCAGCATCCGCGATCCCGATACGATCGCATGGTCGTTCGCCCCTGCCTGATTTGACTCAGCACATGGGCGGAGGGTAATCCGTCCCACAATTCTACCGTCAGAAGACGCTGGAGGCGAATCGATCAAAATCCCCAGCAAATCAGGCAACGGCTAACGCTCCGATGCTATACTCCGTCCAATGGGGATACGGCCTTTTGTAGGGCGTTCAGCGCAGGTCCCCGCGCAGCTTTGCTATTCGAGGTAACCCAGCCGATGGCTCCCCGCACCCGCCGCGCCCTCTTCTCCGTCACCGTCTTCCTGGCCACTTGTGGAGTGCTGGGATCTTTCATCAACCGGAAGGTCGCCGCCCAATCGGCAACCGATGAGTCCGTGCTAAGGGACAACCTGCATACGTTTACCGACGTCTACGCGCTCGTCGAGAAGAACTATGCCGAACCGCTGACCACGGACAAGACCGACAAGGCGATCTACGACGGCGCGATTCCAGGCATGCTGCACGTCCTCGATCCGCACTCCAACTTCTATGACCCGAAGGCCTACGCGCAGATGCGCGAGGACCAGCACGGCCGCTACTACGGGGTCGGCATGACGATCCAGCCTCAGCCCGACCCGACGGCCAAGGGCGGCACGAAGATCGTCGTACTGTACCCCTTTGAAGGCACGCCTTCTTACAAAGCTGGCGTCCGTCCCGGCGACGTCATTCTCTCGGTTGACGGCAAGAGCACCGAGGGCATGGATTCCGCGGCCGTCGCTTCCCTGCTCAAGGGACCTCGCAACACCCATGTCTCTGTGGAGATGAGCCGTGAAGGCTCACCCAAGCCCCTGGTCTTCGACCTCGTGCGTGACGAGGTCTCGCGCCCCTCAGTCGACCTGGCCTTCCTTGTTCGGCCGGGCATCGCCTACATTCACGTCAGCAACTTCATCGAGACAACGAGCCGGGAGGTCGGTGACGCGCTCGATAAGTTCGGCGACATCAACGGCCTGGTCATCGACCTCCGCGGCAACCCCGGAGGACTGCTCAACGAAGCCGTCAATATGTCGGACAAGTTCCTACAGAAAGGGCAGATCGTCGTCTCGCAGCGCGGAAGGGCCTTCCCGGACCAGGTCTACCGAGCCTCTCACGGCTCGGATACGAAGTACCCGATCGTCGTTCTGGTGAACCGCAACACCGCTTCAGCGGCTGAGATCGTCTCGGGTGCCCTTCAGGATCACGATCGCGCTCTGATCGTCGGCGAGACTACCTTCGGCAAAGGTCTGGTGCAGACCGTATTTCAAATCTCCGAAAACACCGGACTTGCACTGACTACCTATCACTACTACACCCCGTCCGGAAGGCTTATTCAGCGCAACTACAATAATGTGTCGCTCTACGACTACTATTACGTGCGCGACTCCGACACGCAGCCCAAGGACAAGACCAACCTCGAGGTGAAGCTGACCGACTCCGGCCGTACTGTATACGGCGGCGGAGGCATTACGCCCGACGAGAAGATCGACAACCTGAAGACGAACCACTTTCAGGATTCCCTGCTCCAGCACTACGCGTTCTTCAACTTCAGCAAGCACTACATGGCAGTCCACAACTCAGTCCCCAAAGACTTTGCCGTGGATGACGCTACGCTGCAGGAGTTCAAGGCATTCCTCAAGTCGCAAAATATTGAGTACACCGATTCCGATATCGCCAGCGCGCAGGATTGGGTCAAGGAGAACATCAAGGGTGAGCTGTTCACTTCACAATTCGGCCAGTTGGAAGGGCTAAAGGTACGGGCGGAATGGGATCCCCAGATCGCGAAGGCAATCACCTACCTACCCGAAGCCCAGACCCTGCAGGACCATCTGAAACTTGCCCTGGCCCAAAAGGCGGCTCCTGGTGGCCACTGACGCCTTTCCCAATGAAAGGAAAACGCCCGCGAGTGACACTCGCGGGCGTTTTCTCTTACGCGACCTTCGTCATTTTCTACTGAAATCTGGAGCGGGAGACCGGGATCGAACCGGCGACATTCAGCTTGGGAAGCTGACGTTCTGCCACTGAACTACTCCCGCTCGTACATTGCCATTATAGCCACATCCTGAACTCGCGGGAGCTGCTCTGGTGGGCGCATGAATTTACGCAGGTGTACTTCTCAACTCATGCTAATTTCGCCATCATTCTAAAGGCGATATATTATAACAGCAAAATATTGCATTTTCACCTCACTTTTACACATAAGTTGCATTGCGCCGCACGCTCATTGCAATTATAGTTAAGAAGTCATCCCATTCCTCATAGGTTCGGGATTGAGAAGTGCAGATTTCGGTATAGCCCGGTGGCAAGCGCGAATGCGCACCAGATCATCGGTGGGTATATATAGAGTAGTATCTCCCTTCCGAAATGCAACTTTCTGTTGTACCTGTTGTCTTCCTGCCCTCAGCTAAATAAGTCAGCAATTTAACTTGAGGTGTATTTATTTTGAAGCAACTCTTCTCTTTTTCCGGGACAAACTTGTCCCGAGAGCCGCTCGCACTGTATGGGCGTGCTCCTTCGAATGCGTTGGCTTCGGCCCAGCCTGGCCATTCGCAGCTGAATCCAGTAATACCCCTCGCATCGTTGGCGACACGACTCTCGACGCGTCTAGATAAGCGTCGAAGTCTTCGTACGACTGTGCAAGGAACAAACTAAAAACCTGGAACTTTGACTCTGTGCGCCAAGGCTGAACCTCGGACAGCCTTGCTCCTCACAGGGATCAGCAGAACTGTGCCTTTAGCTTCCGGCGAAGCTGCCCGCTAATTGGCGCTCAATCTTTTTATATGAATGAGGACCCTGATGTTTATCAAAAGAATCTTTGCCCTACTATTTTTAGCGGCACTGGCTACCGTCACGGCGTGCGGTTCAACCATTAACTCCCCTCTCACTCCTACCTCCAGCACCCTTCCCACCGGCGTTGTGGGTTCCGCCTACAGCGCTTCACAGTCCGCTACTGGTGGGACGGCTCCTTATACGTGGGCAGTTACGGCCTGTTCTGGAGCCTGCAATACAGGCCTTGCCTTCAGCCATTCTGGAGTATGGTCTGGCACACCAGCTAATACCGGAACCACCACCTTCACTGTCAAAGTAACCGATGCGACGGGGCAGACTGCCTCCACGCCCGCCATCATCACCATCGCGGCCAAATCAGCTACCACCTCTCCTCTCGCTATTACCTCCAGCACACTTCCGAGTGGCGTTGTGGGCTCCCCCTACCGCGCTTCAGAGACCGCTACCGGAGGAACGACTCCTTATACGTGGGCAGTTACGGCCTGTTCTGGAGCCTGCAATACAGGCCTTGCCTTCAGTCAGTCTGGAGCATGGTCTGGCACTCCAGCTAATACCGGAACCACCACCTTCACTGTCAAAGTAACCGATGCGAAGGGGCAGACTGCCTCCGCGCCCGCCATCATCAACATCGCGGCCGCAACAGCCACCCCTTCTCCTCTCGCTATTACCTCCAGCACACTTCCGAGTGGCGTTGTGGGCTCCGCCTACCGCGCTTCAGAGACCGCTACCGGAGGAACGACTCCTTATACGTGGGCAGTTACGACCTGTTCTGGAGCCTGCAATGCAGGCCTTGCCCTCAGTCAGTCTGGAGTATGGTCTGGCACACCAGCTAATACCGGAACCTCCACCTTCACTGTCAAAGTAACCGATGCGAAGGGGCAGACTGCCTCGGCGCCCGCCAACATCACCATCGCGGCCGGAGCAGCCACCCCTTCTCCTCTCGCTATTACCTCCAGCACACTTGCGAGTGGCACTGTATCTACCTCTTACAGCACCACCCTCACTGCGACCGGTGGGACTACTCCCTATACATGGGTAGTAAAAGGCTGTTCAGGGTCCTGCAATCCGAGCCTTACCTTGAGCCACGCTGGCGTTCTCTCCGGCACGCCATCTGTTTCAGGAACGAGCACCTACAGTGTCGGAGTAAGCGATGCTACGGGCCAGACTGCCTCGGCTACGCTGAGTCTCACCATTGCCGCGGCAACAAGCAGCCCGGGCACCAGTGCCAATTACTATGTCTCGCCATCGGGCAGCAATTCCAACTCGTGCAGTCAAAGCAGCCCCTGCGCTACCCCCGATCATGCTTTCAATCTTGCGTCGCCTGGCGAAACCGTGCAGGTCGCAGCAGGTACGTATGATTACGGAAGTGGTGCAGCATCATTTACGAAGTCGGGAACTGCGGGAAAATATATCACTGTTACCTGCGCCACGCGAGGAGCGTGCAAGATTCAGAACTCCGTGACCGGCAATTCCACAGTGGTCTATCTGGGAGGCAACTACCTTACCTTCGACGGATTCGAGGTGACGAATACCAGTTCGGCAGGTAACAACCTCGGTCTCTATGTGACCGGTTCGTTCGTGAACATCACCCGTAACACCATCCACCACATCGAAACCGACTGCGGCTCGAACGGCGGCGGCGGCATCCAGATCGCCGGTAGCGGCTCGTCACTCGGGGCCGGGCATAACATCACGATGGATTCCAATCTGATCTACGATATCAATTACACGCCACAAAGTGGCTGGAAATGCAGTGCCTCTACCGTGCAGAGCGATGGCATTCTTTCGGAAACAGGCGGTGCCAACATCGTAGTGACCAACAATATCGTCCACCATACGGGCGGTGGTTGGGGAATCCTGATAGCGTCAGACGGCGCTACCGTTGCCAATAATCTTGTGTTCTCCACCTCGAACGGCGGTATCCTCGACGGGCTCAACAACGGCTATATCACCAATAACATGGTGTTCAACACCGGTCTCGTCAGTGGGCAGTGTGGCATTATGTTGGCACCCGGCAACAGCGTGACGGTGGCTCATAACGATGTACATGGCAACCGCGGTGCTGACTATTGCCATCAGTGGGGAACTCCCATTTCCGATCCTGGAAGCGGGGATATCTCCGTGGACCCGGCGCAGGGGACGACATTTGTCAACTGGCAAGCGGATGGTTCCGGCGATTATCACGAGAAGTCAGGTTCGCCTACGATTGGCACTGGTAATTCCACTCTAGGAGCCCCTCCAGCCACCGACTTCGACGGCAAGACGAGGTCGGTACCATACGACATCGGAGCGCACCAGTACAACTAACGGAAGGACTCGACACAACACAACCCCATTCTGCGAGGAGTTTTCCTCGTGGGATGGGGTTATTTTTTATCAGCACGAACTATCTCGAATGGCCAAATCCCGGCAGACCTGCAGCCCTCCAATCGAGTTGTCACTCGGACGTTTCGCTCCTACAGAGCCCTAAGCACCAATCAATGCCCCGCTCTTCGCGGATTTGTGGCGACGTATGCGCTCGCGCACCCTCATTGACAGCTAGTTTGGATGTCAAACACGCCATAGCCGGCGTAGCGACCTGCATCGCGCTCAATGTCGGCGACATGCTTGCTCATGGACGCAAGAAACGATGCCTGTCCGAAGGCGTACCGGACGTCGAACCGTTTGCGATACCGATTCAATTGGCCGCAAAAGTTCGGCTCTTCAATAACCAGAGTAGCCCTGGGCCGAACCGCGAACGTCACCTCAATAAAACGAGATCCATCGCCTGAATCGCGTACTACCAACAGTGGGATTCCCTCCCCCAAATGGGAGTCGACAAACTGCTGGATCTTCTTTGTCTCCACAGACTGTTGCATACCTTCTTTGCGAACCCGGAACGCTAGGACAGGTGCGACAGGTAGCAGGCATAGAAGGCAGACCTCAAGAATTCGGATCCTTCGCTCCGTCCAACTTACCAAAAATGACGTGGAGACAAGCAAAGAGGGAATTAGGAAACAGACATAGCGCGATTCGTTCTGAAAGAGCAGGACGGTTGCGCAATAAGACGCAATGAGCATGATCGTCACGACGCAGGCCCTTGACGCTTTACAGTCAATCGAAAGCGTTCTCCAATTCGAGGCAAGACACCAGAGAAAGAGTCCCAATAGAGCATAAAATGGTACTAAAAATGGTGCCTCCGTAGGCGCGAATCTGACCAGCGCAGGTACGTTCCGCGCAGCCTTCTCCCAGAACAGTGCCCAATTGAAGTCGGGGGGAGTGGAGAGAAAATATGGGGCCATATTGTCATTTTTCGGCGGGAGGGTGGTAATCAGTCGGGCGGCCAACGAGTAATGAATATTTTCGGCGAAGACCATGTTCCGGAGAATGGCAAACAGCGCTAAGCCGAACAGAGAAATACATACGAGGTACGACGAGCCCCGGAAGTTGCTGCGCCATTCGCCCCGCCAGAGACAGAGACTCAAAATAGGCACCAGCAACAGGACCACGAGATTCTCTTTTGCGAGGGCGGCAGCGACTGCAGCGATCACGAAGAGTGCTTGGCTCAGTGGGTGCCTGGCGCGGAGCCATACGAATAAACATAGCGTGGTAAGGAAGACGTAAATTGGCTCTGAAAGTGCGTTGCATGTTACCCAGATGGTTAGCGGCAAGAGCAGAAGGAATGATGCCGCCAGAGCGGCGGCCCTGGCAGATGTTCTCCGTAATGACAGAAAAACAAGCAGCGCAGAACCACCAGTGCATGCGAGGTTCGTCGCGAGCCAACCTGCCTGCCCACCCAAGAGCCGTGCTAGGGGAACGACGACGTAAAGCGTGAGGTTGTTGTGTACGAACGAGCGGGGCAGCGGTCCGGGCGTGGCCAGGTTTGCTGGGAATATGTTGTTTGTGACGTGTTGGCCATGGACAAGCGACTCCACGTCGGCAACATACCAGAACTGGTCGGTGCCTCTGATGAATCCAGAGGTTACGAGCACGCATGAGCAAACCACGGAGAACGCCACCGCTAACGTGAGCAGAGGGCCTCTGTCACTTGTGAACCGTCGTATTGTCCTCCAATGAACTCCCATTGACCTTGCCCTCAGAATGCGTTTCCCAGTTTGCGACTGCTGCGCTTTCCCTGGCCATTCTTCGTACTGCAACGGGCTCACGTAATCCAGCGTCGAGTATCTTCGCCGGAACCTACGCCCAGTCCGGAGCCACCTTCTGGTGGTTATCACGAGAACCATCCACTTATCAGGCGACGCATCTAGTCTCTTGAGCCTGCGCCCATTTTGAGGCTGTCCGCCTTCAGGCGATAGTCTCCAGAACCATCCGCTTGCCAGTTGATAAACGTAGTTCCCAAAGCAGGATCCACGGAGATATCGTCCGCATGAACTCTTTGATCGCTGCTGCCCCATTCAACGCAGTAATTGCCTCCGGCGTTGTTCCATAGGTCGTTGTGACCAACTGTGCCCGAAAGGCCATGTGGCAGATTGATGCCGCATCTCGGATTGATAAGGCCATTGTTCAACACGATGTTATTCGTGATGATGGGTGGTACCGTACCGCCGACGAGCGTGATACCGCCGTTCCCGTTACTAAAGACAGTGTTGTATTGGACCACCATTGGAGCGGCACTGCCTCTACCATTTCCCATCATAATGCCCCAGCCACCGGCAACGTGGTAGACGATGTTGTTGGTGATGGTAATGCCGCCGCCTGCGGTCTCCGCTAGGATACCGTCTGTCTGCCGCGAAGACGAGTTTTGGCAGCTCGTCCAACTGATGTCATAAATCCGGTTGGAGTCAATGACGATGTGGTGGCCGGTGCCGCTCTGTCTTCCGCTGCCTGCGAGTTGGATACCGCCGCCGCCGTTCTCGCTGCAATCGGTCTCGATGTGGTGGATGGTGTTGTGGGTGATGTTCACGAACGAACCGGTCACATAGAGACCGAGGTTGTTACCTGCCGAACTGTTATTCGTCACCTCGAAACCGTCGAAGGTAATGTAGCTGCCTCCCAGCACAACCACCGTGCGATTACCAGTTATGGAGTTCTGAATCTTGCACGCGCCTCGGGTGGCGCAGGTAACGGTGATGTAGTTGACAGCCGTTCCTGACTTAAGAAACTGGGCCGCCGCATCGGTCCCGTAATCATACGTGCCTGGTGCAACCCGAACCGTATCGCCAGCGGACGCCTTTTTATTGAAGACATAGTCAGGCTTCGCGCAGGGCCTGGCCTGGGTGCATGCGTTGGAATCGCTGCCCATGGGCGAAACGTAGTAAGTCTTGCCGGCGCCACTTCCTTGCACAAGAAGGGTCAGACTCAGGGCGGTCACCAGTGCGGCAGCCGGCCGATACCGACGGAGAGCAGATAGGACCGAGCGAGCCGGATTGCCTTGTATGGTGACCATGGTTTTTTGTTAATCAACAGTTAGATAAGTCATTTCTTTGCAGACCTCATTGAAATCGTTGCTAGATCCCGACGAAAGGTTCGAGGCGATATTCGTTTTGTTCTTCGGATCATTAGGGAGATCGGCTTCCGACGGTAATCGGCTGGTCACCAGGTCCCGACCCATTCTTGTGTTCTGGGAATTGATCGGAGTGAGACTCTGACGCCTGTAGTGTGCCCTGCCTTTGGATCTCCCTGATGATATCGACAATGGTCCACTGCTGCGGTTCGTCGTCTGGCCAGCCGATACTGGCCAAAGCGGATATGACTTCCCGGACAGCACGTACGATTCGAGGTGTCGAACCACTGATCAACATTGTCTCTTCAACTTCCTGTAATTCTTCGCACCGTCTCGCGGCATGCTCTGGATACGTGGGCACCCACCGTCTGATCAATTCCATCATGCCGGGGTAAAGCTCATCGCAGGTTTCAATCGCCTCGTTGAGTAGATGCATGTCCTGGGCAAACAGCATTGTCTCTATAAACAACCCCGGCAAGCCTTTCGTTATCCCCGAGAGAATCATTCTGAGAGCCGACGCTTGGCCGGGCATCTCCCCGATGTTCTTGATACGCACGATGGGCTCGAATTGACCTGAAAGTTCTTTTGCACGCGATCCGCTGAGGTATAAGGTCCCCCTCTGCCGAAGTTGGGAAGCTACACCAACGATCGACGCGTCGACGAAATCAACGGGTACGCGACACAATACCTCAGAGATTCGTGCCACAGTCATGGGGGAGATGGAGTTCGCGTCAACATACAACAAGCTTCGGGGCGAGCGCTCTAAGTGCGCAGCAACGTCTCTGGCTACGGGAAACGCTGCGCTAGGTGAAACAAGCGATATCACAACATCGGAATGCGCAAGAACTTCGCCAAGAGAATCAACCACGCTCAGACCGGCCTCCTGACAAAGGCGGTGGGTACGAAGACTTCTGCCCTCGACGGTCGTCACCACTCGAAAGCCAACCCCGCACAGTAACTTTCCGAAGGTGGCTCCCATTTCACCTGGGTACAGAATCCCGATTGTGGTTTGATGTGAGTAATTATCCATTGCGACACCGGTCGAACGTTTGTTTCTGGGACAGCCCAATCGTTGGTTCCTGATGCCTGGGGATATCTGGCGCAATTGTTGTGGTCAAAGGTTGTGACGATTGCTGCACGCTCGGCAGGCGCAGGTGTGCGGTACGATTTCCGTTGCCTACTTTTGAGGTGGCGCGAGACCAGGCATAAAGAACCAGCCGGATGCTGCCAACGATTGCAGGGAGCGGATCACTCCACCGGAAGACGGGAAAGAGATTTCGGTGCATGATGCTGCGTATCCATGCCTTGAAAGTCAACAACCTCATTTTGTTCAGTTGCCGGTAAGCCGCAAAATCTCCGACTGGATTCCATAGCCGCATCCCCATGCGGTAACTGGACGGCGCCGCCTGTGCGCGGCCAGTCAGCCTGTTATATACAAACAAAGGTAAATTCAATCCACTGGCGACGAGCAAACAATCCGCGGCAGTAAAGCGCGCATTGCATTCAATCAGTTTAAGCTTGCCATCCCTCTCATCCATCTTGAACTCGGCGTTCGCCACGCCACGCAACCCAACCTTCTGGAATAGTGCCAATGCCAGCTCTTGAATATCTGGTACGTGGTCAGTTATGTGGTAACTTGCTCCACCCATGTTCATGGGATATCTACGAATAACCCTCTTAGTGAAATCGATGAGATTATTCCCATTCGCATCCAGGTAGGTGTAATAGCTGCATAGTTTATCGTCCGGTCCGGGAATCATCTCGACAAGAAAGGTCCGGATGCCTGCGCAACAGACCGTATCAAAAGCGTTCAGCAACTCTTTCATGTTGTAAGTGACAGTGTAGGATCCTGAGAATTTCCTGCGAAACTTGTGGCCGAGGATCGGTTTGAGGACAAGAGGAAACACTAACTCGTGCTCCAACCCTTCGACCTGCTTGCGCGTATCGGCCACCCAGAATTTTGGAGTGGGTATACCCGCTGCCTGTGCAGCGCGGTACGTGCCTAGCTTATCGAGCATGCAGAGCTGGGCTGCTGGGTTCGACAAGTCGAGCCTGAACCTTTCAGAGAGTAGCTCGCGGTGCTCGGCGATGAGCTCAATTGCTTCATCGCTCGCCGCCAGCAGAACTGCCCCTCGGAGATGATCAGACTCACGCCCGAGAAGGTACGTCGCCCAGGCTTCTGGTGCATTTGCCGTACGTGCCGATAGGTCGATCCAGGTACAGAACCGAGAGTACCGAACATCTGCCAGCGGATGGTTGATCGCATAGACCTTTATCGAAACGGCCGCCAGGCTCCTGGCGGCTGAAAGAGCTCCATGGTCCCCTCCAACAATAAGAGCAGGCGGCAGCTTACTATTTAGCAATGTGATACCTCCCGTGTCAGTTGCGGATTGCAGCGGTCAGGCCACTTCACGAAGGGCCATGTGGCGGACTTGCCCCATTGCGAGTGGCTTTGTAAGCAGGTCGACAATGCCACGCTGGGCTAACAGACGAATGGCCTCACGCACGTCTCTGCCTTTGCATAATTGTTCCGTTCTCTGGGAGATTTCAGTCACTGTTCGCTGTCCATCCATCAACCGCAGCGCTTCGAATTCGGCTTCAGTGATAGTCGTATGTGGCTGCCCGTAGATGACCACACCGAACACTTCGTTCCAATCGCGGTTATAGCGGCGCTGGATGTAATCGACGCGCCTGGCAATGACCGGTATGCTAGCCGCCCACTCGAAGGGGGAAGAGTCCACAATGGATAGTGTGCGCTGCCGGACCTCCACGCTGTGAGGATCTTCACCCAGTGTGTCGCAGTTGTAGGTGTTTAACTTCAAATACAGCACTGTGGTACCCGCGCCGTGCTCGCGCAGATGCCACATCATATTTCCCCTAAACAACTGCACACCACGCGGCTGATCCTGTATTTCTACCCGAAGCGCATGCTTCAACCCCGCCTCTGGATGCGCGTTTGCGGAAAAGCTGGAGCGTAGCTCGGCTGTGGAGTTAAATGGGTTGGCGCTTAGGTCATGCTCTGGATAAATCACCAGCGTTGATCCCACCGGAACGCGGATGGAGAATCCGACGGCAATTTCGGAGCCAAAGCGGTCCTTATGCGCCAGGGGATAAGGAGCAGCACCGGGCTCGTACTCTTTGATGTGGCGTTCTGATAAGGTAAGACTGCTCGCTTCCACCCCGCAGATTGCCGCGACGACCTCGCGCAGTTCATCATAGTGTTCCGGCTCAAGGAATTCGAACAACGCTTGCTGCTTGTCGCCGCGAGCGAAGTCTTTCAAATGCTTCTTGTCAAATGAATCCTCGACATATTTAACCAGGCGGGCGTGGAACTCTTCGGACAAGCCCTCCGGGATGTGTACGTAGCCATTGTTCGCAAATACGTCCGCATAATTATCCGCGTCGAAGGTGAACATTTTAGTCATCGAGCATCTCCTGTCTTCAGGCAGTAAATTGTTCCGCCACGCCGTTAGCGAGCAGAAAGGGCAATAGATGGACGGCGACGGGATAACTCCCGTCCCGCTTGTAGTAGTGGTGATGGTACGAGGGCGTTGTATTGACCTCCAGGATGACGCCGCCCGACTCAGCCAGGGGCACACTGGGGTCAGGCGTGATCACGTCGACGCCAGCGAGTCGTACGCCGACAGCCTCCGCGGCCGCTGCGCCATCTTCAATGATTGACTTGCACAACAGATGCTTTGCCGAGAAATTGTCGCGTTGTGAGTTGTCGTTAATGACGGTTTTTAGGGTTACTGCGATTCCCTGCACTGGCACAGAAGAAAGTGTCAAACCCTGGTTCGCGAGCGTCCTTCGCACGTCCATGTCAATCACAATAAGTGCGTTTGCAAGGTTCGGCCCTGCGTTCAACCTGGCTTCGTTTTCAAGGCGAATCAATTCCCGAACGGTGGATTTGCCGTCGGCTACTACAGTAGAAGGTCTTCGTAGGACCGCATCCATCAACACACCGTCGAAGTAGAGAAGCCTATAGACATCGCCTGGGACCTGCCGCTCAACTATAAGATTGGGACCGTGGACTGCCGCGTTTGCAGCTGCAAGAACCAAGTCGAAACTGCCAATGACACCAGTCGTCACACCTTCGCCGGCTCCGCCATTGGCAGGTTTTACAACACATTTACTTGCGGAGCTTTCGACAAAAGCGGCGGCTTTGGTAATCTCGTTCAGGGTGAATTCGCAATACGTGGGCGTTCGCAATTGCCGCCTTGCTAATAAACGGTGCACTACAGGCTTGTATCCAGCCACTACACCAGCGATTGCAGAATCGCAACAAGTCGTGGTCTGTCGAACACGTGTGGAGTTCTGACCAAGTCGAATTTCGAGAATCTCACTTCCCAACGCTTCGATGCTAGCTCCAAGTTGCTTTGCAGCATCACACCATAGTTCTGTATAGAACTGCGATCGATGTTCAAGGGCAAGCCGAGTGGCCGGGTGACGCACACGATACGCTTCTTTTATGCGATACCCGATGTAAAGGATTGTGGCCACGCCCGGTCGGCACATCAGCGGATACACCAGAGAACCTCCGTACACTTTATGCGGCTACCGTTTCACTTGCAGTACTGACAGCGCATCCTGCCTCTGACAGAATTCTGTCTACCCACGCGTTGGAAAAGTCACCGCGCTTTACACCTGCCAGGTAAGCCGCCATGCTGACCTTATGGTTGCGTAACCTCTTCAGCAGGTCGGACGCCACTTCTTGCGGAATAACGACAATGCCTGCACCATCTGCAACAATGACGTCGCCGGGGTTCACCACAATGCCGCCGCAGCAGATTGGGTAGTTTATCTCGCCTGGCCCGCGATGAAGTGGGCCGATAGATGTAGTGCCGCGAGCAAATATGGGAAAATCCAATTCCATGATGCCGGGTAAGTCACGAACAAATCCATCTACGATGAAGCCGGCGATGCCACGATGTTTCGCCTTGGTTGAAACCAAATCACCCAATACCGCATTCATGGACGACGCATGAGCATCGATGACCACAATGTCTCCTGGCCTGGCCACGTCTAGACTTTTGTGTACCATCAGATTGTCACCTGGGAAGACCTTGACAGTGCAGGCCGGTCCGCACAGCTTGTGCTCGTTACTTGTCAGGCGGGCGATTCCCGGATCGACCGCGTACAGACGATTGAGCATGTCAGAAATATCCGGGGTGGCAAACTCTGTAAATTCGCTCATCAGAGCTGGATCCAAACGACGAACATCCTCGTTCACGCGAAAGCCTGGCCCTGGGAACATTTCCGCAGAGATAGGTTTAGTGGCTTTGCTTTCCATACTGCCTCCTTCTCGTGAGTAGTTTCGACCGCTGCGTGTAAGGCTCTCTCTGCGGTCGTGCCTATTGCCGACATGAGTCGGCTTCTTCAATGCTGGGCGTGACGGCGTGACAACGCACAGTCGCATCCGCTACAGGAATAGCTTCTACGTCACCGCTGCCCATAAACTCGGCTGCCCCAACCAGGCCGGGCTGGTCGATTCCATCTCGCCTTGTGATACTCCACAAAGTCAGGGCAATGATCTTGAGGTCAAGCAACAAGGACTGATGATCGACATACCAGACATCCATTGCGAATTTGCGCTCCCAACTTACAGCGTTCCTACCGTTGACTTGCGCCCACCCCGTGATACCAGGAAGCACCTGGTGCCGGCGCATCTGGAAAGGAGAGTACCGCATAAGGTAAGACACCAATAGCGGCCGAGGACCGACGATACTCATTTCGCCGCGCAGCACGTTGATCAGCTCTGGTAGCTCGTCAAGACTCGTGCTGCGAAGAAAGCGCCCAAATGCCGTCATGCGTTCGCTGTCCGGAACCGGCTTTCCTGTTTCCCTGTCGTTTTCTGCCATCGTCCGAAACTTCAACAGAGTAAACAGTTGTCCGTGCAACCCAGGGCGTTGCTGCCGAAATACGACCGGCTTCCCCAGGAACACTGCTACCAGTAACCCAATCAACAGCATGAGCGGTGACATCAGAACGAGGGCCACAACCCCAGCACACAAATCGAACAGCCGTTTCAGCTTGTAGCTTAGAACGAGTTCTGGCGAAGGAGCCATGGTGATATCTGTGCCACTTTTCACCTAGGCGGCCGTGGCTGCCACGGCTTCAATCGGTGATTTCTTGATCAATTCTTTGGCAGGAATTCCAACCACGGTCGTATCCGCATTGACGTCCTTATTCACTACCGCTCCTGAGCCAATCCGAGCACCATTGCCAACCTTAACGTACTGCATAATCTGCGCGCCGGTTCCGACGAGCACTCCGCTTCCCAGTTCGACGCCACCCGAGATGTTGACCGTTGGATTGAGCACACAACCGCGGCCGATCACAGCCTCATGGCCGATAGTGCAAGACAAGTTGATCATGCAGAATGGCTCAAATCGAACGTTCACGGTGGCGATGCTGCCAGCACAGAGAATCACCCCTTCTCCAACCTGCATCGTTCGCTGCTGCCATTTGACACTGGGATGGATCAGCGCCGGCCATGCGATGTGTGGGAATCTCTCCCTTAGATTCTCGGAGAGTGTGAGCCTTGCTGCAGGAGTGCCAATTCCCATGGCAAGAGCATCAACATGATTTGATTCAAGCCACGAGAAATCTCCTAAGATGGGGCTGTCATGAGGCCCGATTCTACTTGTGTCGCTTACCAGAAAACCGACCGTTGCATACCCCGCCTCTGGATTAGTCGCCGCGGAGATATCTTCGAGCAGCCACGCCACTTCGCGGGCATATCCACCCGCACCTATGATTGCGATGCGTTTCATAGAGCTTCGACCTCCTGGTACATTTCGTCTGCCTGATTCAATCTTGTTCTTATCTATCACTTTCCTTAACGTGTGCTACCGCCCTGCAATCACCTCCTGAAAATGCCCGTTGATCCCCTGCCGATCAGGAATAGCTCGCAAGCTGATACGCGCGAAACCAGCGCTCCATTCTTGGGCCTTCGCTGGGATCGAGAATGCTTTCGGCACCATCGGAAGGAAGATGCACCATTACCTCAACGTCACACGATGCAGTTGCAAGGATCTCCTGCACGTCTGCGAAGGAGCCAAAATAGTCGGTCTTCGCCAGGCCATACATCCGCAGCCTGGTGTTGTACGCCAATTTGTAGAGCTTGTGTGCAAAACTGATCCCAGGGCCACAGTTGCGTGTCAATCGGATAGCCTTTATCCCATACTTGCGTGCAACAGAGATGACTGCCGCTCCAATCGCCCATTCCGTGTGGACATGATGGTGTGAATCCATGTGCGTCGGAACAAGCCCACGGTCCAGGCACGCTTGTATCTGTGCAGCGATCTCCGTTTCCACGGCAAGCCTCTCGTCCTTCGACAACCGAAACCGAGTGTGCCGCATCCGAAACATCCCCCTGTCATCGCAAAGCCGCGTGCATCGTTGAATGGGAGATGACAATGGATGTCCCGAGGTGAGGTTCAGGTGCACTCCGATCTTCCCCAGAAGCCCATGGCGATGCACCATTTCGCAGGCCTCGTCGAAACCCGGCATATTGGCCATCAGGGTGGCACTCGAGATCACATGCTCGCCGAATGCTTCTACGATCGCCCGATTCGTTTCCGCGCTCATCCCGAAGTCGTCCGCGTTTACGATGATCTTCCGAGGTCTATTAGCAGCAAACACCTTTCACCTCTGAATCAATACTTGTGGCTCGTTCCTTACTTCCTCGCGAGAAGCGAAGGCGCTTTGCAGCACTCGCTCGAGACGACGAGCAAGCCTCGTGAGATCATGATGCTCTTCTACGTATTGCCGTGCTCGCAGCCCCATGTTCAATCGTTCTGAGATCGACATGGCAGCCAGTGCTTCAACCGCCGCGGCAATGGCCCCGGAATCCTCTGGAGCGACGGTAAGGCCTCCTGTCGCCTCGGCGATAGGATTGTTATGCGAGTTTCCTGCGAAGATGGTGGGACGCGCGGCGGCCATATATTCGTGAAGCTTGTTCGGACTTATACCGTGGTGGTATAGAGTGGTGTTCTTGGCGCTAAGAATGAAAGCGTCAGCTTCCTGCAATACTGAGAAAATATCTCGCTTCGACACCGGATCCTCAAACACCACGTTGGCGATGTTCTCAGTTTCTGCTCTCCGGCGCAGTCCCGCTTTTTTCGGGCCATCTCCCACGAACCGGAAACAGTACCTCCCTGGGGCTTCCTTGTTCAGAATTGCCGCTGCATCAAGCACTGGGTCCAAAGCGTCGGATACACCGTGGGACCCTGCGTACATCACTGTGAATACATCGTGCGGCGCCGGATCGTGTGGAGCCGGCATGAGTTCCGTGTCTATGCCGTTTGGAATCCATGTAATATCGTTCGGCTGCGCTCCCTTGGCAATCATGTGGTCTGAAGCGTTGGGCAAAAGTGTGACGATCTTGTCCGCTTTGCGATACAGATAACGCTCTATCATCCCGAACCCGACTACGGCCGGGTGGTGGGGACTCACCCCCATATCAATGAGTGTCTGCGGCCAGAGATCGCGTATCTCCAGGACGAAAGGAACACGTAGTCGTCTAGCGAGTCGCGCTGCAGCAAAGGCGGCAAACAAGGTAAGCGATGAGCCGACCACTATGTCCGGCTTGTTCATTCCCCGGGTTCCCAGGCCCCACCACACTTCGAAAGCGAAAACAAACATGTTCCAAAGCCTGGCCACGTTGCTGCGATAACCCGGTACGCGTAACCACAGAAAAGGCACCTCGTTGTATTGCTCGAACGCGCACAATTTTCCAGATATGCAGCTCCGCTGCCTGCGCGTGGCATGATTGAAGCTGGACGCGATGATCGTGACATCGTGTCCACTCCGAATCAAATATCGGGCGAGAGCATAATGCCGTGTCCCCCCAGGTTCGGAAGGCGTAAGAGCGTAGTGATTTACCAACCATACGCGCATTTCGAGATACCTCGTAACATTGACGACACTGGACGGCACTGACTCCCTGCCGTACTGTTCTTGCGATGAGCGATCGGACCGTTATCAGACCGGGTCGGATTCGATGCCTAACAATCGTCTAGTTCCCCTAGCACCGCAATTCATCAAAACGTCAACGATGGATAGATTCGAGACAAATTCACCAGACAGTTGGGGGTAACGTGTTTGAGAGAAGGAGGAATATGCAAGAGCGACCCCGGCGTTTTCCAATTTATCGCTCTCCATATACGCTTTGGCTCCCATCCCTGCTACATAGGTGTCAGCGCCCACGGCGGTGCAGATACTCGCAACCAGGTCGGTCTTCGCCCCCGCAACGCCTAATTCGCTAGCTCGTATCCACTGCGTGTCGATGCCAAGATAAGCGGCGATTGCACGGATCAGGCCGATGTTGAACTCGGCGAGCGAATTGGTGCTGCCGTCCACCGCGCCATAGTGTGGCTCCAGTAGCGCAAATATCTCCTTGAAGTATGGCGCCTTGCCATAATTACTCTGGAGCGCCATCACGTGCCGCCGCACCCAGGGTTGGATATTATCGGTTTGTACCTCCATGATGAGTTGGCCAGTTCGACCGCTCTTAAGTACCGGGATCGTTAGCCATGCCGGACCGTTTGGCGTCTTTATGGAATTCCGATTGGTGAAGCTGCCACATGAATAAGCCACGGTGTCCACAAAGACGAACTTATCCACTAGGGCAACCTTGAAGAAGTAACCAAGCCAAGGTATGTAATTGGGTTGGTGACTGGCTGCAATCGTTCCTCCAGCTGCGGTTACTCCGCAGATTGCCGAATGCTGTGACGGGTTGATTGGTTCCGGACTATCTACCATTTGATCCTCATCACCTCGAAGGCCTCCGCGTAAGGCGCCTTCACCTGCACACCGCGAACACGGGCCAAACCCTCAATAAACTCCCAGGAAAAGTAGGGACGGGAAAGATCAAACTGTGACTTGTATGCCTGGAGTGCCTTCCACTTCGCCTGTAGCTCGCAGGGCTCCAGAGTGACAAACGCCTGTGCAGAAAACCTAATGGTGTTCCAAGGTAGTTCGTAACCCCAGATGGTCATGTCTTTGAAGCAGCGTAAACCCTCGGCGTTAAGTACCTGATGATCCTGATGCAGGTCGCTGGCGGAGGGAAGAAACACCATATGTGGCATAATCTGGTGGCGCAATTTCACCAACTCTTCCAGCAGTTCCTGGCGGTGATAGGACAGGCGGCGAACCGGATATCCAAATACAAATGTCTTGTCCTGTGGAACGCCCAACGTCTGCATGGCAGATAGAAACTCATCGCGGAGTTGGGTAGGCACCGCTCCGGGGGGGAGAGAGTCTTCAGCCGTGGAAAAGGCCGCCACGGAAATGTCCACGCCATCCTTAAGCATTCTCGCAATGGTCCCGCCGCATCCTAACTCGGCGTCGTCCGTGTGCGGAGCAAGAATCAAGACTCGCTCCTGCATGGAACTCATTAGTTTGCTTACCATATGTTGACCTTTGTGTTATTAATTCCAGCCATCTTCACACCACGCCCTTTCCCGCAGACCAAAGAGATATACGCAACTATCGAACGCCGTTGACGCTGTATGGAACAGCCTGAACCGGCTCTCTGATCCAGAGAGGCAAGGGTTCGCCCGAGGAGCGGTTGTTACTGAGCACCTTCTTATATGCCTGACTCAGGACCTTGCTCGCCGCCGGCCAGTTATAGGCTTGAAGGACTGCGTCACGGCCGTTCCGTCCCATTTGATGGCGTAGCGTTGGCTGCTCAAGCAAGTTCATGATGGCCGCGGCGGCTCGCTCTGCATTGCATGGATCGATGCAGATTCCACACTGTGCTCCCCCGATGATTTGCCTCAGATTCGGAAAATCGGAGGACACCAGCGGAAGTTCGCACCACATATACTCGAATAGCTTTAGCGTGTTTTCTCCCGCGTACGAATAGGCTGGCACTGGCTGCAGAAGCAATAGTCCAAGGTCCGCTTCAGCAATGCGCTGGTATACAGCCTGCAGGTTCTGATTCCCGAGGTATTGAACATTAGGCACGGCGCGGATGCGTTCTTCATCCTCCGCGAAGAAGCACCCCCCCATGAGTTGTAATTCCACATTGCGGTCTCGGAGCAGTTCCGCAATCTTCAGCATAACCAAGAGGCCGCGTTCTTTAGTCAACCCACCTACGTAGATCAGCGTGTGCTTGTCATGTTGCCTGACCTCGGGGCGCTTCACAGAAGCGAGTAGCGGATAATTGGGCACCACACTGACAGGGCGACCTGAGAACGCTCGCGCCGAGTAGCGATCAGCCACAAGCACATGATCCCACACTGCGCTTGTAATCCGTTCATAGAGTGCGAAGGCTGCGCTTATCGGATGTCGCAACTTAACGGGAATCCATCGCATAGACAGGATCTTGTCCGGATAACATTCGCGGGTATCGTAGATCACCTTCTTGCCGGAGAGTTTGAGCAGAAGTCCTGCTGGAACTAGATCAGGATGGTGAAACTGGTATATGTCGGCGTCTAGCCGTCTGGCCTCCCGGTACATCTTCCAGGAAAGACCGAACACGCGCGAGAGTCGTCCCGTGGATGGAGCCACTGATCGTATCGCGACGCCATCGACGAATCCATCGCACTCATGGCAGACAATCTGCGTAACTCGGTACCCCTCTGCCACCTCCGACTTACACGCCTTCTGAAAAATACGTATATCGTCGACGGGATACGTGCTGAGATGCACAATGTGTGCTGTTTTCATCTGAGTGATACCCTTGTGCCGCTATTAGGCCTGTATTCACATAGTGGGAATGGAACGTCTTGACGACTCGCGCGGGTCTCTCCATCTGGGCCGCGTTGGCTTAGGCTGCAGCGTCGGTGCTTTCCAGTTGCTGATTTGTGCTATATTGTTCCGTGGTCGAGCCATACGCTAGCGTCTTCTGCTTCTGCCGGAAGTATTGTGCAATCAGGTCAATCGTAGTGTCCAGCGAAGTAGTTGGGCGCCATCCTGTACAGTGTTCGATCTTAGCGGTCGAGGGTACTCGACGCGGCATGTCCTCGAATCCATCCTCATACGCCTGGTCATAGGGAATATAGCGAATCGGCGAACTACTGTTGAGTTTTGCTCTGATGAGGCTAGCGAGATTCTCGATGGAAATCTCCTCGGTGCTACCAATATTGAACACCTGACCAACGGCCGCGGGAGCGTCCAATAGCTTCAGCATAGCCGCTACCGTATCTCCTACATAGCAGAAGCATCGGCTTTGTTTGCCACTGCCAAATACTGTGATTGGCTGGTCTTCCAGTGCCTGTTGAACGAAGTTGGGCACAACCATCCCATACTGTCCCGTTTGACGGGGACCGATCGTATTGAAGAACCGTCCTATCACGACTGGCAGCTTTCTTTCTTTCCAGTACGCTAGTGCCAGAAATTCATCCAGGGCTTTCGACGCGGCATAACTCCACCGTCCCTTATTAGTCGCTCCCAGAACCAGATCGCCCTCTTCGCGAAAGGGAAAGTCCGTACTCTTGCCATAGACCTCCGAGGTTGAAGCGATAAACACCTTCTTCTTCTTTTTGCGTGCCGCCTCGAGTACAACCTCCGTTCCGGTTATATTCGTTTCAATCGTGCGAACCGGGCTCTCGACGATTAGACGGACTCCGACAGCTGCTGCCAGGTGCACGACCAGATCGCTCTCATCGACTAGCTCAGCCAATAGAGCTCTGTTCATCAATGAATCAATCCAATAGTGCAGCCTGGGTACATGCTTAAGGTGACGAATGTTTTCCACACTGCCGGTAGAGAGGTCATCCAAAATTAGAACCTCGTCACCTCGCTCCAGTAGCGCTTCCGTAAGGTGCGAACCGATAAACCCTGATCCGCCAGTAATTAAGACTCGCATGCTATACCTCTCATTCGACTCTTCATCTCGAACTCCCAGCAATAATCCCGTGGAAGGCACTACCAGGCTGATGGGACTCCGCCCCGCGTCCAGCCGCCGCTGCCAGACAGAGCTTCTCGAGCTTCTCTGCGCTGTGCGACCATGAGCAGTGAGCTTCGACAAAGCGACGGCCTTCTGCGGCACGACTCGCCTGCTCATCAGCGTGACTCAACAGGTAGATGATGCCTGCAGCAATCTCCTCTGCACTGCAACCTAGCACTAACTGTGGCTCTATATTTTCCGCACGCAGGCCGGAAGCAACTACCGGAGTCGTGACAACCGGTATCTCCATTGCCATCGCTTCAAGCACTTTGTTTTGAACTCCAGACGCGAAGCGGAGTGGGGCAACGAATACGTCAGCTCGCTCCAAATATGGCCTAATGTCATCGACCGCTCCGGTAACGGTTACATCGTGATAGTGCCGGGCCAGATTCACCAATTCCGGTGCAGGCTCACGGCCAACGATCAGAACTTCCAGCTCAGGAGCTACTCGTCTTACGGCGGGGAGAATCAATTTTAGGAGAAATATCGCTGCGTCAGCATTCGGAGGATAATTCATAACTCCTGAGAACACGATGCAGTTTCTTCCTGGCCGCGGCGAGGTTCGTTTCCAGTAGGCATAGTCGATGCCCTGTGGCACGATTTCACTTCGGTCGTAAGGTCCGAGGAGGTTCTCTCGATCTCGCTCCGAGATGAAGTACCGATACGGAGTTTTCCGCGCAAGTCGTTCTTCAGATCGTCTCATCCGCATATAGTGGAGGAACAATCTCGGTCGAAGCAACAGTCGGGCGTAACGCATCTGCTGGAGGATGCGCGTGCAATGAGTATCACCACACTCAACTACAATCGGAATTTTTACTCCTTCCAACACGGGAAGTGCTTCGCGCCCCTGAAACAGCAGAATATCGAATGCCTCCTGCTCCAGCAGACTGTGCGCTGCCTCCTTCATCTCCTTCACCGCCGACCGTGTGTCCCACGACGTACGCACTCGCGAGCCCAGAATAGGCAAACGTGCAAGCGCGGTGAGCCAGCTAGGAGCCTGAGCGGAGCAGCGACTGAAGGTCATAATCCGCTCCGTATATGGTTTCAGCGCCACGATAGTGTCCGGTGGGATCTGCTTCTGGTCGGTAAGAGACAGGAAGCTAACGGCGTGGCGCTGCCCTAATAGCCGTAAGAGATGGAAGCCCCGCAATAACCCACTTGTCAGTGGGTAAGGCAGTTCGGGAAATATCCACAGAATTTTCATCGCCGGACCATCGAGCTATGGCCTATAAATCGCGATGCCGGAAGCTGTCTGCACAATGGCTTCAAGAGTTTTCCGGCCAGCCGCCTTAGCACGACTGGTAGGAACAAAGACAATGTCGTCCGGTTGTAAATTTATGTCCGGCGACTGGGCGGACAGAATCTTCTTGAGAGAGATGATTTTCTGCTGTGGGTGGTCTTCCGGTCCTGCTTTGTGGATCAACTGGGCCCTGTCAAGTGCGGCAGTTGCGTTGGCCCCCTGTGCCATCGCAAAGGCCTGGAGAATCGTCATATGCGAGTTTTCCATCACAAACCCACCAGGCAAGCGAACGTCTCCAACGACGTAGACAACTCCTGCTTTAGAGACCACGACCGTATCGCCGGGATACACATAGATGTTGCTTTGACTGGAAGACTTGCCATTGTAGGACAGGACGACACTTTCCGGATGTTGTGAGTTGGCTCGATGCAGGATTGTCACGGTGTTGCCGGCTCGAGGCGTGGTACCGCCAGCGGCAGAAATCGCATCGAACAGTCTCCGCGGCCCAGGCATCGGGTAAACCCCTGGCTTCTGCACTTCGCCCAACACGGAAACCCCCTGGGTGACAAATTCCTTTTCGAGGACAGAAACTCGCGGATCATTGAAGAAGTTGCCATCACTTAGACGCTTTGCGATGAGCGCCTCAGCCTGTGCGGGTGTGAGTCCGCCGACTTTCACAGTTCCCGCCAGGGGAAGCGTGATCTCACCTGTTGACCGCACTCGCACGTCCTTGATGTAGTCCGGAGCACCGTACACACTGACCTCAATCAAATCGCCGGGCCCAATCAGAATTTCGAAGCCGGGATCCCCGTCTCCAGCCGGCGGCGAGAGTGCTGCCGTCTTTTCCGGAGCAGTGGCATCGCCCTTTGCGCTCGGGATGGAATCTGTCTGACCGCCACCACCTGAACCCTCCGGCTTTATCACATGTACTGCCCCGTTCTGGCCAGGAACAGTCGGAGTCGGCACGGGTGCGACTCTCACTGGTGAGACAGGTGCTTGGGGAAGACCAGCTTGGGCAGCCACAAGCAACAAAAGAGTCACGCTGTAGCGAACGACGTGGGTTGTTACTCCTGCGAGGTAGGGCATATTCACCTCGAATACGTTGCAGAATCACGAGCGACCAAGTTGTCGCACTGAGCCTCCAACCCTATGAAAGGCGGAGGCGAATGAGTTGAAGTCGAAACGCGGAATCAGAAAGTTGCAGTCGATTACTCGAAACTCATCATTCTGATTGAACGTATGGATACCGATGCTTCCTGGGATCCGGTCAGGAGGAATGCTCGTGAGCAGCGTCTCATGATAATCCGTCTCTGAGAGCACACTCACCTGGTGCAGTTGGGTCGCGTAGCCATAACCCTTTGAGCAATCCTGCCCCGGTCTGATGAGTTGTCCGTTGTCGAAATATAGGCACCCTGCGGGACGCGCGTGGCGAGCGTCGGAAACGATAGGGTTCTTCGGATGGGCCGTCCAAGGCCCCAACGGAGACTCAGCGAAGAACAGGAACAACCTTTCGTGGGGTGAAGCATGATCGAGCACGCCCGCCGTAAACAGCCACCACTTCTCGTGGTAGTACAGCAGCGTGGAGTCCGTCGCCGCCACGTCCGACATGAGGACTGCTTCGTGAACCCATGAATACGGGAAGTCGCTCGCTCGATACATTTCAATTGTCCTATTGTCACGAGTTTCGGGAATCATGTATAGATTTCCTTGCCAGGTGAAGAGGAACGGATACGAGAGATGGTATTTGCGTTCCAGCACCACTCGCGGTTTGCTGCAGTTGCCCTCAGCGTCCAGCTCGCAGCACGAAATCAAGCCTTTTCGAGAAGCGAATTTGTAGTCTTCAAAGAAAACGTAATTACGTCCATTCCTTTCGACTAGGAACGGATCGGCGTAGAAACGATCCCGAGGGGGGCGAACAATTCTAAAGCCGTGCTCGCAATTGACCGTCGACATGCCACTCTTCGGTTGCAGGGCAATTGTCCATTGCTCACGAAACAGGCGCCTTTTGAATTCGTGGCGCAGGATTCGCCTGGCCCACTGCATCAGGAAACCCGCCATGCGCATATTGCCCATAGTGCGAGGAAATAAGTGCTGGCTCGCATTTACCTCGGGGCACAATTGCGTATCCGTCTGCAGCCGCGCAGCATCGTTGAGTTGGGTGGCTAGAAAATCAGCGACTTCCCAGAAAGCCGCGTTCTGATTCAAAGCGAGGGAGAGGAAATTTGTAAGAGGTGAGGGGCGATACAGAATTCGTGTTCGATTCTGCGTTTGCTCAACTACCTGCGGCCCATATCGAGAGATGCAATTGCCTTCATACATATCCCAGAACTGACTTGGAATCGCCGCCGTTCCGCACGGACCTACTTGTTGCACTGACCACATGCCCTGTCGTGCGCACGCTGCAACTTCAGCTCCGAGAGCATCGTCACCGAAATACAGCAGCAAGCCGGGACTGGCTTCCTTTAGAGCAGCAATGTCGAGCTCCGATTGGGCGGCGGTGTTACTCGCTCGGAGCATCACAACGGTGACAGAGTCGCTCCTCAATTCGTGCCAATCCCGCAACCGGAGAGCATCGGTTCTGGTTCGACGGAACCAGCGATCGAACCCGGCCCAGAATCGAAATAGAATAGGACCGCGGCCTGCCCCCACTGCCACCTTCGAGTCATCATCCACAACGACGAGGACAAGTTCGACCGCCTTGTAGCCAATCAGCTTCCCGAGAAGATAGTAGACCCAGCCTGGCACCTGAGACGAGCGCAGTACCACACCCACCTTCAGCGGGACAGGAGACGGTTGGGTTATGCCGCCAGTGGCGGCAGTGACAGGGACGGAGGACATTGCAGCCTAATTAAAACGAGCACGTCTGGGATAAGACTTCTGCATCTCTAGTGAATCAGTATCAATGCGCTGTTTGTTCTGTTGAACGACCTGAATCGCTACAACCGAAAGGGCCCAGACGAACCAGAACGCCTTTCGCCACAGTATGTCGAGGGTAAAGCCCGCTATCAGCATCCCCCAACAAGCCGCCTCGAACGCTACGATGTTAGCTGAAGCCGGGGACATTCTCGTAAGAGGTCTGAATGCCTTCATATGTGAACGCAACGCCGCAAATAGAAACAGTATCCCCACAACTCCTAATTCGACAGAGGCGGTCAGATAGATGTTGTGAGAAGAGCGCTGGTCTCCTGCAAAGAAGAGCGACGTTCCAGCGTACCTCTCAAAGGCATTAGGGAAATTGTCGAGGCCTGCTCCGAATGCTCCGTAACTCTTTAGGGAATGGATCCCGATGAGCCAAATATCCTGTCGCCCTGAAATCCTGCTGGCTGAAGCTTCGTGCATACGTTCAAAAAATAACGCGGGCATGAACAACAATGCCCCACCCGTCGCTACCACCGGAAGAAGCAGGCGACGGTCCAGACGTAACCGAAACAAAAACACAAACGCAATCGCTGCCACCGCGGCGAGCGCACCTCGCGACATCGTCAGGAACACAGCAAGCGCAATCACGCCAGTCCCAGACAAAACGAATACTCGGCGCGACCAGGTCCGGCTTGTGAGTACCTCGCTGACTGCTAGCGACAGAGGCAACAGAAGAGCGATCGCAAAGAAGTTCGGATCCGACAGAGTTGATCCTTCTCCGAGCGAGGCACGGCCGACAGCGTCACCAGCCTGGAAGAACATATAGGCAGAATAGACAGACGCACTGCATCCGCCCAGAATTGTCAGCAGTGTAATCCAGGCCAATTCCTTGGCCGTCATTCGCACCGAGACTACAGCCATGTAGAGCAACCACAGGCCCAACACAGTTGGAAGCCGATGAAGCGCCATCTCTGGATCAATTGCCCATAGCGTGGAAACTGCGCACCAGAGAATAAACAACGACCAGAACAGCGCGGTCTTTGGAGGCCGGGTGATGCGCTCGCTTAGCCAGCCGGCACCCACAGTTGCGAGGAGCGCAACCAAGCCCACATACCTCAGCAGAGTAGGGGTTGGACCATCGCTGTTGTCTATCGTCGTCATGGATTCGAAGGGTATCAGGAAAGCATAGAGTCCTAAAGCTACTTCAATCGGGCGTGCGAGCAATAACAAGAGGCCACATATGGCCGCGACAACAATCCAGTTGTCGGACGCAACCATCAACCCTAGAGTACATGCGGTCGCCAATACGGCGGCCAGCAGCAGCCCCATGGGCCGGTGCTCCTGCGTGTTGCGTATGATCGTGGGAAACATGCTAAAACCTTACTCTCTGGTTGAGCGCCTCTTCGCTAACACACTTCGGGACATGCGCTCCACGCATCTGTCTTCTGCCAGAACTATGAGTTTCACAACGCTACTGCGCACGCGCGTAACAGATGGATTGGTATAACTCCACCATGGTCTCGGCATTCTTTTCCGCTGAATACTTGCGGTGTACCTCATCGCAGGCAACTTGAGTAAGTTCTTTCCGCAAGCGGGGCTTATTGTAGATGGACATACAAGCTCGACCTAGCTCCCTTGGATCATCAGATGGGACCAATATTCCATTCACTCCATCCTGAATCACTTCGGACACGCCACCTACCCTGCGTGAAACCACCGCGACTCCCAATGCCATTGCCTCCAGCATGACCATGGGGATGCCTTCATGGTCGGAGCAAATTAGCAGAACATCCATCGCACGCAGCACGTCATAAACGTCATCGCGCTCGCCAAGCAGAGAGACGCGTTCCTGCAGGCGGAAATCGTGAATCAACCGCTGCAAAGAGTCCTTCTGACGTCCTCCGCCGACAATGAGGAAATTCCCGTTCGGAATCTTCTCTGCAAGATAGCCTGCCGTCATCACGAAGAGATCATGCCGTTTTATGCATTCCAGTCGAGCAACAGTCCCCACGACAAAGCTGTCGCCTGGGATGCCCAGCCGCTGCTTTGCTTCGTCAGGTCTAAACCTGGAACTCACGCGCTCCGGATCTACTCCATTCCGAATGACAGTCACCTTTTGCGGATTTACATGCCGCTTCCAATATTCGCCCAGGTCTGAACTGACGCTGACAAGTTGGTCCGCCGTGTTGGCTCCCAGACGATCTGCTGCCAGAACGCACCAGTGCTTCAGATTGCGAACGACTGAATACGGCTCAGGATGGCCATGCTCGGTCCGGACCAGATACGGCACTCTACAAATGCGAGAGAGCATTAGCGCCACAAGGTTCTCCTTGTAGCTGTGAGAGTGCAGAATCTGTATATTTCTGCTCTTCACAAACTCTGAGCATTCGGAGATCATCCGCGGGAAGCTCTTCCCCTCTTCGTCGACGACTTGCACCACGACTCCGTCACTACGCAATTCGTGAGCTAGCCGGCCCTCCTTAAGGATGATTGCCTGGAGGCTGACTTCAGGATGTTTTGCGAGCGCTCGCAATAGCGTAGAGGCCTGCACTTCGGCCCCAGCCCAGGCGCCGCCCTCACAAACGTGACAAATGGAAGTACGACTCCATCCGCGATGCTGCGGATTAGCGCGACTTGGCGTTTTGGCTATCTGCTTGTCCAAAGGAGTTTGCGCTGTACCGGCCATTTCACCAGCCTCGTGGGTGAGATCCGACTACACAATCAAGCGAAAAGCTTGCCAACGATCGGAAGTCGGAGAATTTCCGGGAACGTGTCTGCAACGTTAAGCTGCTTCTTAATCAGGCACAACACCACTCCCGAAACAGCGAGCGCAAGCGACAGCGCGACGTAGATATTATTGGGAGTGAAGAGTTGGATAAAATACAGACCAAGGAAGCTCGCCGCAAGCACTAGAAAGAACGAGGCATACCGTTTTTCAAAGAAGCTGATGCCCTCACCTCCTAGCCACAACCCCAGCTGCCGGAGGATATTCTGCACAATCAGGCCTGATGCTGTTGCGACCGCAGCGCCGATAGCTCCGTAGCGCGGAATGAACAACAGGTTCAGTACTACGATGATGATCGGAGTCACAATATTCAGGATCACCATCAAGCGGACCTTGCCAAGAACTTTCAAGGTCACGCCGCTGAAGGCGAAAATAACGTTGGAGAAATAGCCAAGCGAGAGGATCGCCAGAATTGAGGCCGAAGGCGCATACCGTGCGCCATAGAGAAAGCTTGTTAGCGTTCGTGCAGAGCAGCAAGTGATAAGGAAGATCGGAAATGCCAGCGCGCTCATCCAAAGCGAGGTTTCCCAAAAGAGGTGGTTGATCCCACGGGTATCGCCCTTAGCGAATAGACGCGAGGCTGATGGCATATAGAGCGGCATGAAATTCCCCGGAATCATACCGCTCAGACCTGCAGCAGGCAGCACGACGCGGTAGTAGGCAACCGTTGAGATTGGATGGAAGTACCCAAGAAGTAACACTGGGATTGAGCCACCAATCATGCCGATCACGTTCGAGCCCATCAGTGGCACACTAAATCCGAAGATCTCGCGAACCGGAAACCTGACGCACTTTAGATGTTGAAGCATCTTCTGCCGGCGCAATTCGCGAACGAGCAGCGCGCCAAACGAAACAATAGTGAGGAACTCGACCAGTAGATAGCCATACGCAAGGAACGACAGCCCCTCATGCCGAAACACCGTCAACGCGATCACGGTCGCCCGCAGCACAGGCGGGAGAATGTATCGCCCCCAGAAGACCTCCCGAGTCCGAGCGAAGCAAGCGAACAAGTTCATGATCAAAAGATCCGTGGTTTCTAGCGGAATCAGAATCATCAGGATCAACAGCAGGCCGACCGGCTCTCTGCCTTTTGTAAGAATCTCCAGAATCGGGTGGGACGCCACAGCGAAGATTGTAATCAGAGAGCAGCTGATCAGAAGCGTCACTGCAAAAACCACAACGATACTGCCGAGCGCCTTCGACGACTCTTGTTTTGCATGATATATGGGCACGAAGCGACTCATCGCTTCATTGAATCCAAGTGCGTATGTCTTGCCTACCGTTACCAGAGACAATGCATAAGCCCAGTGACCAAACGCTTCAGTAGTCAGGTAGCGTACCAGCACCAGATGAGGAAGAAACGTGATCGCCAGGGAGAACACGTTTCCGACCATGAACAAGCTGGAGCCACGAATCTGGTCGCGCGCGACACCTACAGAGTCGCTGCTTGGTCTTCTGTCCGACGAACTGAGACCGGCTAACATGGATGGTGGACTCTTCTCCCAATCAGCGAATATCTCACGTCGTGCCTCGCTGCCTTCAGGTGGTCGGCGAATTTGGCTACTGGGCAGCCGCGACTAGCAGCAACTTCTCGACCGCGCTAACTATATCCAGCATGTCCGGTTCAGAGAGCGTCGGGTGGACAAGAAACATGAGGCTTGTCTCGCCTAATTGCTGCGCTACCTGCAATCTCCGAGCAGGCCGCATACTCTCGGGGAAGGCTTTTTCAAGATAGACTTCACTGCAACTCCCGCTAAAGCATGGAATCCCCTCTGCAAGTAGGGCCTTGAGCAAATGATCCCGGCTCCATCCCTCCCGTAGCCGTTCTGGACGAAGAAAGACATAGTACTTGTAGTACGCATGGCCGATCTGTTCGGGAGGAGTTGTAACTCGAAGGGCAGGAATATTGCCGAAGCTCTGACTGAGCACCCTGGCGTTCCTACGGCGACACTCAAGGTGTTTTGGAAGTTTCGCGAGGAGACTGCGGCCGATGGCTGCCTGCATTTCAGTGAGGCGCCAATTCGTGCCGAAAGAGTCGTGCAGCCAACGGAACCCTGAATGGGCTTCCTGTCTAAACGTATGCGCAGCATCATATGCCTTGCCATGGTCCTTGAAGCTCCAAGCCCGTTTCCACAGTTCATCGTGATTGGTGGTGAGCATACCGCCTTCGCCGCCTGTTGACATGATCTTGTCCTGGCAAAAAGAGAAGGCCGCCGCATCACCTAGGCACCCAACTGGTTGTCCCTTGTACGTTGCACCATGTGCCTGGGCGCAATCCTCAATAACTTTCAGCCCGTGTTCGCGAGCTAACTCGAGAATCGGATCCATATCGCAGGGCCAACCTGCCAGGTGAACAGCGATGATGGCCTTAACGTCTGGGGACAACACCTCGCGAATACTGTCTGCTGTAAGCGTTTGACTAACTGGATCTACGTCCGCAAATACCGGCCTCGCGCCTCTCATGATGACGCAACTAGCTGAGGCAACGAAGGTGCGACTCGGGACGATCACCTCGTCCCCTTGTCCAATTCCCAGTGCGTAAAGCGCCAGTTCGAGCGCAACGGTTCCGTTCGCAACGGCAACTGCATGTTGACAGCCTGCAAATGCCGCGAACTCTTTCTCGAACAGTCGCCCCTCCTCACCGGTCCAGTAGTTGAGTTTGCCCGACCGCAAGACAGCGCTCGCTGCTTCGACTTCGTCCTCCGACAGTGACGGCCAATGCGCAAATTTGCGGGTTCGCACGGATTGACCGCCATCGATGGCTAAGTTGCTCGTGCGCCGCCCCTCTTGCATGTCTGCATCAAGGAGAATTGTTGTCAAGAGCACCTTCCTAAACTGAGGGAAACTACGCTTCCGTTGAGTTGCAAGCCTGATCTATGTCAACTTGCCATGTCGTAGCGGCGGTAATAGTGGTAGTCCGTAATAGGAGATTCTGCGGCGTTGAGGACCAGTTCGACGATTGGAGCCGATCGCACCCCATCCAGCAGTTCTATGACACGTTTCAGAGTCTCGCGCGTGGTCACGCCGGATCGTCCGACTACGATGATCCCGTCTGCCAGGACGGACAGTGCCCGCCCATCGGAGAACAGAAGCATCGGTGGTGAATCAATCACTATAAATTCAAACCTCTGTCTCAATTTCCCGACCAGACCCGACATTCTAGTGGAGGAGATCAGTGCGCTCGGGTCACCGGGCGCAGTACCCGACGCAAGAAGCGACAAGTTAGGCAACTGCACTGCCGACACGAGCGCTTGGTCGACTCCCATGCTCTCCGATAACACTTCCCTGAGCCCGTATTTAGCGACAACTCCCAGCGCAGGCGCGACGCCTTCCTTGCGGAGATCCGCATCCACGATGCATGTTCTTCCGTGCCGGGCGAGCGTGAGCGCAAGGTTGATGGAAAGGGTAGTCTTGCCCTCGCCCGTGAGCGGCGAAACAACGAGGATTACTTGCGGCGTGCAGCCATTCTGACGAGATAGACGAACTGTTACGCCAATGCCTCGAAGCGCCTCTCCCTCAAGTGAGTTCGGCCTATCAACCTGAAACAAGTATGGATTGCGCTGCGGTGTATGTTGCTGCAGTCGAGACCGTGAACGAGCCTGCGCTGCCGGTTCGCCGTTGCCAATTACAGGGACTACTGAGACCGATTCCGCCCCCAGGCACTTCTTGATGTCCTCGGGCGTGTGGATGCGTGTATCCATAGCCTCGCGCAAGAATGCCACAATCACTCCGCCTATCAGGCCAACAAGCAGACCTAAAGCGATGTTTTGGCTACGATACGGTCGCGTAGGCCGATCCAGTACGCGTGCCCGATCGACGACACGGATATTGCTCGACTTGGTCTCCGCGGCGATAGCCGCTTCCTTGATCTTCTGGTACAGCGCCTGATAGAGCTGCGTGTTTGCGTCCGATTCCTTCTTAAGGGCGTTATATTGCGCCAGCACAACCATCTGCTTGCTGGCTCCCTGCATTTGCGATTGCATCAAATGTTCGCGGGCTTGTGCAGCTGTGTAGCTCGTCTTCATATCTCGAAGAATCTCTGACCGCTCTGTGTTCAACTGCGACTGAAGCTCATCCGCCTCGTTCTGAAGTTTTTTGGTATTTGGATGGCTCGCACCGTATACCGCCCGGGTTTCGGCGATCTCGGCCCTGACTTCGGCCAGTTTCTTCGTCAACTCCTGCACCACGGGGTTGCTACTGATCTGGGGCAGCGAACTGTCTTTAGCGCCGTTCAGATCGTTCAAGTATGACTGCAACTGAATACGGTCGGCCTGCGCCTGCATCAATTGTCGGCTGAGCTCTACCATCTGCTCAGAAAATCTATTCTGATTGTCCCCGATCGCATCAACTCCGTTGGCTTTCTCGAAATTGTTGAGCGCAAGGTTGGAATCATCCATTCGCTGGCGAATATCTTCCAGCTGCCTCTGCAGCCATTCCGACGACTGCAAGATAGCATCGTTTCGCAGCTTGTAATCCCGTTCAATAAACATGTTTACCAGCGTGTTCGTCACTGCTGCTGCCACCACTGGATTGTGCGCCGACACGCTGACGGTGATTAGCCGACTTGCTACGTCACGCGTGATCTTTCTAGACTGTTTGAAAACGATCAACGCTTTCTCTTCCGCAGGTGTCAAGGGAACAACAATCTCCGTGGCCAGACTCGGCGTGCCACTAATTGCCCCCGGGGCGCCTCCGGAAAAAGGGCTCTGATCAAGATGGAGCTTACGAATGACATCCAGCGTCAGCTCATCGTTTTGCAGATTCTGCGCTTGTGTCGCGAGGTAATCGGTCGCGGCTCCGCTACTATTATTGCCCTGAAGAGAGAACACCTCAGCGCCGGGCGGGTCAACTTGTACACGTGCCTGAGGCTCATAAACCGGCTTCATCATCAGTGTGGCCGCAGTCACGCTCGCCACGACGACGAGGGTAAACAGCGCCGATAGGCGCCAGTGCTCCCTGACAATACCTACACCTCGTAGCCAGCCTGTGCCTTCCGCCTCGGCGTCGACCGGGCGGCTCCGAAAGGGGTAGGCTGTTCGGTCGGACTCAGTCGTGTGCTGCGGACCTGGTCCTTGCTCGGTTGTTAGCCCAAGGTGCCGATTCATTGCTTCGGCTCTTCGCAAGCTCATGGCATCCCATTGTTCGTCCCGCGAGAATGGTTCAAAGCTCATTGTCTCCCCGTCCTTCCCGCTACCCTTCCACAACGCTGCAAATAGATTTAGTGAGGCTGTTCATAGTTTCTTTTCGGCATGACTAAGTGTTCGGTGGGAACATTAGGCATGCTGTCTACTGAGTGCCACAGTTGCCCTCGGGCCCGACGGTATTTGAGAGCCATGTCGTGACGATCGACTTCACTCATAGCGAGTAGTTCGTTACTGGGCTTGTATTCCGGCACGATACGCTGGAAAGTCTGCACCAAACCGTACACGTTCTTTGCTTCCACTAACGCGGACAGTTCATCTAACCAGAGATGCACCTGTTCAAAGCTGATGGGCCCACCATCGAGCACGCGAATCTTTGGGTGTGAAGTCGGTTTCATCCCCTCACCATCCAACATGAGTTCTTCAAATAATTTCTCGCCGGGACGCAGGCCAGTGTAAATAACGGGAATGTCCCGGTCTGGCTCCAAACCCGATAGCCGGATCAGATTGCGCGCCAGATCCGCAATGCGGATCTGCTGGCCCATTTCGAGTACAAAAATGTCGCTGGCAACCCCCATGGTCGAAGCCTGCAATACGAGTTGAACCGCCTCCGGGATGGTCATGAAATAGCGCTTCGCCTCAGGATGCGTCACAGTGACGGGACCGCCGCCGGCGATCTGCTGTTGAAAGATAGGGACTACGCTGCCGTTACTGCCCAAGACGTTTCCGAACCGCACCGCAACGTAGCGTGTATGCTCGTGTTGCAAGCCCAGGATGATCAACTCGGCAATTCGCTTTGTTACTCCCATGACGTTGGTCGGGTTTACGGCCTTGTCGGAGGAGATCATGACAAAGGCTTTGCACCCAAACTGGCGTGCGACAAGAGCAACATTGTAAGTGCCGAAAATATTGTTGGTCACCGCCTGAAAACAACTCTGCTCCATCAGAGGTACGTGCTTGTATGCAGCAGCATGAAACACCATGTCGGGGCGGTGCAGAGCGAAGATCTCACGCATAGCACCAACATCCTGTATGTCCGCAATCACAGGAATAAAATGCTGTTGCGGTCTGTTTGTGCCGAGATCCAGTCCCAGATTGAACAAACAATTCTCTGAACGATCCACCACAATCAACTCGCGTGGCGCAAAGTCACATACCTGGCGACTCAACTCTGCGCCTATCGACCCGCCGGCTCCTGTAATCAGCAGCACTTTGCCTTCGAGCTGTCTTCGTATACTCGCCAGGTCGATCTGGACAGGCTGCCTACCTAACAAATCTTCAGGCCGCGCATTGCGCAAGTCGGCAATTGACGAGACTCCCCCGTTAACATGCCGGCTAAGAGAAGGAAGGATTTTAAAATCCACTTTGCACTGGCGACACTTCGCAATGATCTGTTCCACTTGACTTCCTCTGGCCGAAGGGATCGCGATCAACACACACCGTATGTTCATCCGGCTAAGGATCTCCGACATGCAGTCAGTTGATCCCAGCACCTTCAGGCCGTGAATACGAATACCGTGCTTGCTGGGATCGTCGTCAACGAATCCAACCGGCTTCAGGTTTAGCCCCGAATTACGCTTCAGTTCGCGCGCAATGGTGCTCCCTGCCCTGCCGGCCCCAACAATCAAAGTGTTAAGTTCAGCGGCACTGTGCTGCGCGCCTTCCGTGTAGGCGCGAACCGCAAAGCGCGTTCCTCCCACAACGAGCACAGTAAGGACCAAGTTAATCGCAAGCACCGATCGGGGGTACCCATCCACTCGAAGAACCACCTCGATCAGCAAATAAAGGATCACAGCGCTAGCAAACGTAGCCTCGCAAATGTCCAGCGCGTCGCTCATTCCCGCGTAACGCCACCATCCACGGAGAAGCCCAAACGTGTAAAACGCGAGCAACTCGGCCGCAAGAACCACGGGTAGTGTCCGCACGAAAAGCAGCTGATAGCTCACTTCCGGGCGAAAGTCGAATCGAAGCATAAAACTTCCGTAATAGCTCATGGCTAATAGGAAGATCTGCGACGTCAGGATGAGCGTCTTTCTGTAGTTCAGCAGAGAGGTCACGGCGATCCGCTCCTATAGGTTGTTGGTGCGGAATGAAACGAGCTTCATATGACTACAGACTGCGATGAGCCTGGAGACCTAAGTGATCCACTCTCCGCTAGGGGAAATCAGAGCGCTGCATGAGATAGAAGTGATCAATGATAAGGTTACGCTGCTATAGCAGAGGTTTGGGTTGTCTCTCGACAATAACCGTCCTCGATAAGGTAAGTGCGCCCACACTCGCTGCAGCTTGAGTTACTTGCAGCAGGCAGCCGAACTCCGCACACACACATCCAACCAGTCTGGATTGCCGGAACCCCCATCACGAGCGCGTAGTCGGGAACATCGCTGGTGACGACCGCGCCAGCGGCCACAAAACAATACCGACCTAGTGTGACCCCGCAGAGGATGGTTGCATTTGCTCCGATCGAAGCGCCCTGTTTCACGAGCGTTCGTCGATACTCGTGCTTCCGTTCGACGTGGCTGCGCGGATTGATCACATTTGTGAACACCATGGACGGCCCGCAGAAGACGTCGTCCTCAAGCTCCACTCCGGTATACACTGAAACGTTATTCTGAATTTTTACTCTATCGCCGATCCTGACATCTGGACCTACCACAACATTCTGACCCAAATTGCAATTATTTCCGATCCGGGAGCGAGGCATCACATGGCTGAAATGCCAGATCTTGGTACCCTCGCCAATTTCGCTACCACTGTCGATAACTGCTGTAGGGTCGGCGAAATACTTTGTCGTTTCTCCATGGACCTTAACAGATGCGGCCTGCGCATGCAGCGATCGCTCACAGGCATCCAGAATCTCAAGCACTTTCACTCCATTATTGCCGTCGGTCCGTGGCATTCTTCGGGTAACAAGGCTCTCAATGAAGTGTTCACATTCGTTCCTGAGAGGCTCCTCAACTGGAAGAGGCACCGGCTGGCCTTCGCCTTTATGCGCAATCGGAAGGCGATTTAGCCAATCAATGCTGTGCGAGTAGATCGTAAGTTTGCGCTCTTTTTCTACGTCATCGAATACAGCCATTTTTTGAGCACCAACGACGACTAATCGTTGCTCTTTGAACGGGTGGAGCCAACTTACAAATATGTGCGCCTTCACGCCGCTTTGAAACTCGCAGGCTGTTAGTGTGGTGTCATAAATGTGAGGATTTACAAATGACCCACCCGTTGCTGTAACAGTAACCGGTGTTTCTTCTAGAAGGTAGAGAATGGCAGAGATGTCATGTGGGGCGAAGCTCCACAGAATGTTTTCTTCTGACCGAAGCTTGCCCCAGTTGAGACGTGACGAGTAAATGTACTGGATACGGCCAAGTTCGCCAGAGTCAATCAACTCTTTGAGCTTCAGAATCGCGGGGTGATATTGGAGAATATGCCCAACCATAAGTACCCGCCGTCGCGTCTCCGCGATTGCTACGAGTTCCCGCCCCTCTTCGACCCGCATCGCCAGTGGCTTCTCTACATAGACATCCTTCCCTGCGAACAAGCAGTTCTTGGCCAGCTCGTAGTGCTGAGCAGCAGGTGCCGCGATCACCACGCCTTGGATTTCAGGGTCATTGAGGAGCGCCGAGACTGAAGAGCAGGTGTCTACACCAAACTGTGCCTGTGCTTCTTGCCGCGATTCGGCTCGAGAATCACAAACGCATTTCAGTACTCCAAGAGCGTGAAAATTGCGCACTAGGTTTGTCCCCCAGTACCCGTTTCCAATCACAGCAATCTTTGGGAGCATTACTCCTCCTTTTACTCCGGACCTTATTGATGAGCTAGTCTGGCGTAGAAGTTCGCGATAGTAGTAACTATTACCCTCTGCTGGTCCATAGTAAGCTCGGCATAAATTGGTAGTGACAGTACCTCACGACACGTAACCTCAGCGTTGGGAAAATCTCCGGCGCGATAGCCGAGATAAGCAAATGCTGGCTCAACATGAAGAGGGCTCGGATAGTAGACCTCGGTCGAAATTCCCCGGTCGGACAGATACCTCTGTAGTTCGTCCCGGTGCGGAGCGCGAATCGAATACTGGTTGTACACGTGGAAGCTTGTTTCCGGCGAAAAAGGCAACGTCAGCAGTTCTGTCAGGTGGTATTCGGCGAACAACGCGCGGTAGTTCTCTGCATTTCGTCGACGGCCTGCGGTCCAGCTTTCCAAATACCCGAGCTTCACCCTCAGAATAGCGGCCTGAAGTGCATCGATCCGACTGTTGATCCCCAGCAACTCGTATTGATATTTCTTCCGAGCACCATGAGCCCGCAGTATGCGCAGGCGCTGAGCCAGCTGCGGATCATTTGTTGTAATCATCCCGCCATCGCCCGCCCCACCAAGATTCTTTGATGGAAAGAAGCTAAAGCACCCAAAAGCCCCAAGGCTCCCAACGCCCTCCCCCTTCCATCGTGCGCCGATGGCTTGGGCAGCATCTTCGATTACGGGCACATGATGCTTGTGCGCTATCTCCAGAATTGAATCCATGTCGGCCGACAAACCGAATAGATGAACCGGCATAATGGCTCGAGTGCGCGGCGTAATCGCAGCCTCGAGTTGCCGCTCGTCGATGTTGAATGTATCCGGTCGGATATCTACAAACACCGGGCGAGCCTTCAATCGTGCGATCGAACCCGCGGTTGCACCAAAAGTGAATGTAGAAGTAATTATCTCGTCTCCAGATTCAATGCCAATAGCCATTTGTGCCAGAAGGAGCGCGTCGGAACCAGATGCGCATCCGATCGCGAATTCCACGCCTACGTACTCGGCTATTTCACGCTCCAACGCTTCAACTTCAGGTCCCAGGATAAAGTGCTGAGATTCAAAAACTCGAGTAACCGCGTCGGTGAGCTCGCCGCGAATCCCAGCGTACTGTGCCTTGAGATCCAGCAATGGAATGCTTGCAAATGGCGGCTCTACTAAAGCCGGAGAGTCGGATCGAGCCGGAGCACTGGTGGCCACGTGGATTTCTCCTGTCACATTGAAGAATAGGATCGAGCAGAATGATGTAGCTGTAAGCAAAAGCTGGAGATAGAGTTTCTCAATGGTTCATCCTGTCCTCGCTGCAAAGGCAACCATCATTGGTGTTCGGCCATTTGTTGCGGGAGATGGTCGAGTTGCGTGAAAACGGCTCGAAAATATGTGTTGCGTCTCAGCGTAGTCCTTCCGGTATGCGCCGTGGAGCATGGCTCCGCCATCCTGAACCGCTGTGGATATCTTGCTTATGCTTCTCGAATCAGTCGCTTAGCAAAATATATTCAACAGCGTCATCCTGACGAATCTGTTTGTTGCTGCCATGCCCTATTGACTCAGAGCGAGTCTTCCAATGCCCGCTCACTAGACCTATTTTTGAGACTGGAAAACAAACTAGCGGTTCACGGGCAAGGTGTCGGTGTGGCAGCGTACAGATGACGGAAAAACTCTCTATCCCTCAATTTGTCGCAGCAACTTTGTGCAGCTGTGCTTCAGAAAGCGCCGCACATTACGGTGGTAACCTTCATAGGACTTACTCGAACTGTAGTTATGCTCCGCATATCTGTTTCCTCTGACCTTAACCACTAGTCAAGATCTCTAACTTGGGATAGAGTAAGGACTCGCAGGTGGGATACAGCGGCGGACTCGCAGGTGGGATACGGGACGGACTCGCAAATGGGATACAGCGTCGTCAAATTTACTGGCTGGATTGACTGACCTTTTATTGGAACCCGGGCCGATCACTAGAAACAAGAGTCGAGGTTGTCGATCAGCTTGGAGTCTTCGATGTTCAGAGCCTTGGGAACGCAAGACCCTATAGGAAACCGTCTTCTGTGGTCTCTTTCAGAAGAGGAATATGTCCGCCTTCACCTCGAGCACGCGACTCTTAAGCTCGGACAAGTGCTATATGAGTGCGGTGAGCGGATCGATTACGCTTACTTTCCGACGACCTGTGTCGTCTCGTGTCTCTACACAATGCAAGATGGTTCAACCGCTGAGATGGCTCTCGCGGGAAATGAAGGAGTCATCGGCGTCGCCCTATTCCTTGGCGGCGGTAATATCCCACATCGTGCAGTGGCGCAGATCGGCGGCCATGCTCTGAAAATGCCTGCAAAGGTACTGCAAGAGGAGTTTGCGCGTGGTGGTACATTTCAACGCACCCTGCTCCGCTACACTCAGGCGCTCATTACACAGATCTCACAAACGGCTGTTTGCAACCGGCTGCACCCTATAGAGCAGCGTCTCTGCCGATGGCTGCTATTGTGCCATAACCGCGTCTATGGCTCCGAGATCCTAATGACGCAGGAGTTCATCGCCAATTTAGTAGGCGGACGACGGGAGAGCGTGACCGTAGCAGCTGGGCGACTGCAGGACGCTGGCCTGATCCACTATTCCCGCGGCCATATCAAGGTCCTCGACCGGAAAGGCCTGGAAGCGACGGTTTGTGAATGCTATAGCATCGTCGAAGACGAGATGGATCGCTTGGTCGGGGCTTGTCAAAGGAAGCAACCTCAGCGGCAGGAGGCTTTACAGAGAAGCCTTTGGAGGAGATCTCTAACTTGATTAAAGTTGTCCGGCCGAGTCAGGTAAACATTCTTATCAACCTCCATCTCAGCCCCTTCTGGAATGGTCGGAACATAAAAAATGACGACCCCAACCTCTTCGCTGAGGGCGGCTTGTTGGCGAATACGATGGGCGGCTGCAATGAGCCGATCGGTTCCAAGGCCCAGACTCATCAGGATCAGATCGGGAGTGTGGGATCTGGCCATCACAATGGCATCGTCCTCGTTCCTCGCTAGAGCTACACAGTAACCACTTCCTACCAGCATTTTCTCAATTAAGTAACGTGTCTCGTCTACATCTTCCAGTACCAGGACGATCGGGAGCTGTGGCTGTTCAAAGGTCATAATCGCTTCATCCTGTCTTCGATGCGGTCAATGTCCTTCCTGAGATAAATTCCTCAGAGTCGTTCATATACCAACTCATCTACATCGCCGTCTGTGCATTGAATTACACAAGAAGTGGAAATTCGGGTTACTCCCATTAATTCTCGTCGCCATGTGCGCTACCACACTGACGGACATTGTGGATATGCGAATAATCTGAGGACACGTTATCTCGGGGCGGTAGGAGGAAATAGGTCCACTGCTAGATTGAAACAAGTCATAGCTATTCTCTAATAGCTAATATCTAACTCGCTGAGCAATATTGGCTTGCCGGAGTTCTGGCAGCAGGATTGAGAAAGGGCGAGGCCATGGAAACAACACACCTGGTGGAAAATGATTTGAGACCACGCTGGTATGCTGCCTACACTGTGCCTCGACACGAAAAAGCTGTCGCACACAGACTCGCTAGTCAGAAAGTCGAGTCGTATTTGCCTCTCTACTCCTCTGTGCGCCACTGGAATCATCGCCGAGTCGAAGTGCAGCTTCCCCTTTTTCCAGGATATGTGTTCGTCAGGATGCTTCTGTCCGACCGGGTACGGGTCCTCTCACGCCCCGGAATAATTCGGCTGGTGAGCTTTGACGGCGGTCCAGCAGTTCTCCCAGATGAGGAGATTGAAAGACTTCAGTCATCCTTGTCAACCTGGAAAGCAAAGCCATACCCCTACTTAACTGCCGGCAAACACGTGCGGATTACGTCCGGACCTTTTGCTGGGCTGGAGGGTAAAATCCTTCAGCGCAAGGGAAAGATGCGGTTGCTTGTCACGTTGGACCTGATCCAGAGCGCGATGCTGCTCGAGATGGATGCTGCAGAGGCGCAATTAGCCAGTTGACGCATGTTTTCGCCCTAAACGGTTCTGCAACAGCACATGGACTGCATCGAGCGCTTCTCCCCCCGAGGGGATGCCTCCACATGGCTCCTGACAGCCCTCCGGGGACGGCCCCGTCGGGGCCAGGGGGCCGGGCGGCCCTAAACCTTGTTGGCGGTTGGCGAGCAAGCGCTGCACTTCAAACGAAAAGGTGGGGCAAGACACCCTGCGGCAATTCGGCCCAGCTGCTCGCCAAGGCCCTCCCGCATTGATAGCAAAGCCTTCCATGCCCCCGGAACTTGGCAAACCACAATCGCGCTTACGGCGGCACAAAACCGCATTGGATGCGATCAACATACGCTGGCAAATCTTTCCACGGGGAGAGTACAGTACGTGGCGGATGGCCGATCAGGAAATCTTTTACATCAGCTTGACCAAATAGTCTGGCATTGGGATTCAGTTGGTATATATTTTCCGACCAAAGGCAAAAGGAACCGGAAAGACACGACGGTAGAGCGGTATCTTTGTAGGCCAGGTATAGATTGAGTGCGGCATCGTGACGCCGCGCCTGGTGCAATTTCGGGTCGCTATGCCGTCGCTCAGAAGGTTCTGGAGAGGTGTTCCCTCATGACGTCTCCTCTTCGTCCGCTCGTCGTCGTGGCCGCGGCAGGCATTGTGTCTTTGTGCCTCTATCCGCCTGCTGCCCTGCCTCAATCGGCACCATCGTTATCCCATCAGCCGGAGGCGCGTCCATCGCGATCTCCTGCGGGAGAAGGCGTTTTTATCCCCGGCCCCCTCCGGTCATTCCTTCGCATGGCAGGCATCAGCCAGAAAGTGTCGCCGGAGGACGTGCTTCCCCTCCTCGCTCGCAACGTCTACATCGAGGGCTATCAGGTCGGCAAGCCAACCGAGTTTCTTCTCTTGCTCGATCGTTACGTGCAGCAGGCGCGGGAGCTTCAGATCCTGGCAGGCTCACGCAACACCATTCACGTGTCGAACTGTGACGATTCAGGCACGCTGCTTCAAATCCTCGGATACCGATTGCTTCAAGGCTGCGAGGACAAGAAGAAGATCGTCCTCTCGACGGCCAACGCCGAGCGAGCCTTCCTCACGATCGATTCAGGTTTTCCCCTCTCTGAATTCGAGGAGGACCTACAGAAGGGAATTCCGTTCGACTACTCATACCCTTCCACTCGTGTGCCTGTGTTGTTCCGAGAGAGCAATTGGTTGCCCCTAGGTGCCGGGAAGAAACACGCATCTGGGAACCTCGTAGAGCTCATGGTGCGCAATCCGGACGTGGCGCGTCTTTACTGGGCGATGGCGAAGATCGACGACGACACTGCCCGCTCGCTCGAGCGCTCGCCCGGGCTTCCCAAACTGCTTCCGTCCAGCGCCATTCTCAACTTTTACGGCAGCGAGCTCAGCATCTCTTCAGGGCACGTGGCTGTACCCGGTGGAGCCGCCGCCGAGCCAGCCTGGAAAGACTTGGTAGGGGCGAGCCCGGAATCCTCCGGGGAGTTCGCAAGCCATCTGTTCTCCAAGGACAATGGCTGGCTCGCCGCCTATTTCGATGCCATGGCGCGCGTCAGTCCGGAGCAGCAGAAGCACCTCCTGGAAAGCCCTCGCTTCAAACGCCTCTACGAAGCGTTCAAGGAGCCATTCCCTGACGCCAGCGCGGGCACAGGCATCTTCCGCCGGGCGCCCGGTCTCCTCGTCTTGTTAACCCGCGTCGAGTGGGAGCCAAACGGCGAACCACTTGTCCCGGGCGATCTCGCCACATGGAAGGGGATTCTCAGCGACAAGGCCGATTCCAAGGTTCTTCGCAATCTCGGCAAGCATGGTCACAACCTGGACAGCCCTGAGCAATTGCTTGAGGCCATGGTCTCCCTGTCGCGTGTCGAGACCGACAGCGGACCGCTTCAGAGCTACCTCATGCTCAGTGCAATCGACAGCGGAAAATCCCCCCAGAGCCGCCTGTCGCCGGCGACCGTGCGCCTGCTGGCGGATCGCTTCTCTCAGTTCGGCAGCTGGTACCTGGTCTTCTCGGAGTTCCCGCAGCTGAGCGACGAATCCATCGCGCAGTTCATGGCCGCTGCCGATGCAACCGATGGGATCTCAAACCAGGCGCTCCGTGGAAATGCTCTCGGTGCCCTTCAGGCAAACATCGGATTGTGGCAGGTCCTCGCGCGGCAGGGGGAAATTCCTGCCGATCAAATGAACGCGTCATGGCAGAAGATGATTGCTCCCTATGCCAAGGTCTCCTCTTCGATCCAACTCTTCGACGCCTCCCGTGCCTCGCTTACCGCGATCACGGCGGCTTGCGGCATGCCGAAGCCAACCGAGGGCGGAATCGTCGACCTGCTGGCAGGACCGCCTCAGAAGACAGCCGACGGCCAGGCCATGCACGCGGAGCTGGCTGCCAGAATCCATACTGTGCTCGAAGACCAGCGCCTCGTCTCACTCGATACGCTCTTCGCTCTCGCCGATGACCTGCAAGCCATGGCGAAGGGGGCCCATGCCCCTCCAAACGCACTGGCTCTAGCAGGAGAACTTCGCGAATTTGAGATGCCTCGCCCGATCTTTACGAGTAGCGAAAAGATCTCCTGGGCGCCAAGAATTTACGTCACCCATCACGCCGAGTTGCAGATTCGCACAGACCTGACCAAGGTCATCAAAGGACCGGGCACACCGGCGCAACTCGACGCAGCCCGTGGCCAGCTCGCCCCCTTTCTCAGGGACACCCTTGTCGGCCTCAACTACGCTTACTACGAACCGCCGGGAGCTCAGGTCCTGCACAACAACTCGCTCTTCGTCCGCTCCCATGACTTCTCAGGGATCTCCATCATCGGTCCTGAAGGCTACTGGCAGGTTCCGCAGTTGTTCGGCATAGGCACCCCCGCCGGCGGCGGCGCCTATCTGATGGGTTCCTTATCTGACCTGCCACATGCCCTCGCCATGACCGAGGAGGATTTCATTGTTCCGGAGAACGTTCAAGCCCTCATCTGGAAAGAGCTGGTGCCTGCCCTTCTGGTAAGCGCCACAGTGCCGCGGTGGTGGGACATCAGCCCCAACGAGCTTCACGCCGTCGCACTATATCAGCGATCGGGGGAGGAGATCCTCGTCGCATCGACGAAGAACCCCGAACTGCGCGGCAAGGTGACCGCCATTCTCTCGGCGCGAATGAGCCCACAGCGGATGGAGCATCTCCAGCAGGCGCTGGTCAATGCAGAGGATCCGGTGGCAATCCTCTATCACCTGATGCCCACAGACACCTTCTTCCTCGCAGTCGAGTACCGCAAAATGTATCCCGGAGAGGCCGCCTCTCTAGGGACAGCGAATCAGCAACTGGAGGCCCTCTCCCGCACCGACCCGGCTGAGACCAGTGTGGAGCAACTCGCGAAGGACTTTGGCGTGCCTCATCCAGTCCTTGCGCGAACCTACGCTTCTACACTCCTGAACGTGAAGCCATTCCCCTCCTTTGGAGGAGACTCCAGCCGCCTCTTCGGCGAGTCATGGGAGTCCACAAATCTCTACTGGGCCCGCCTGGTCGATGAGATGGGCTATTCCCCCGTGATGCTCAATCATTTTGCCCCTCAACTGACGCATCGCATGGCCGCGAAGATCTTCGCCACTGAGCTCGAGGACTGGCCTGCAGTGGAGCGCGCCATGGAAGAGACAGGAGACGAGTTTCGGCAAGGCAAGTTCGCCTTGCAACCAGCGACAAAAGCGACCGCACAAGTCGAAAGTGGTGGTGAGAAATGAGAACCCATGGCAAAACAATGACGAAGAAACTCTTATTGCTCCCTCTGTTTCTGACCCTCTCTTACAGTGGCACACACGGGACTGTGGCCCAGGACGATTCGCGAATCTTCGTGAACGTCGTTCTCGTGCAGTTGAACGTCGCCGTGACCGACCGCAACGGAAACTACATCAGCGGCCTTCGCCCGGAAGACTTCGCCATCACCGAGGATAAGATCCCCGAAAAGATCGCCACATTCGAGGAGGGCAACGAGCCCACACGCATGCTGATCGACAACACATCCTCCAAAGGCAAAACACCGCCCAAAGATGGGCTCCGGGCGGTCGAGGACAAAGTATTAAGCGAAATCTCACGCCCGGCAATCACCGGAGCCAGTGTCTTCATCCTCTTCGACACCAGCAACTATATGTACCGCGGATTTGTCTTCGCGCAGGACGCCATCGCCGACTTTATCCGCCAGCTTGAAGACGCAAGCAAACTGGCCTTCTACTCCTATAGCCGCAACCTCTCGCGTGCCGTCTCGCTCACTCCTGACCGCTCACAGGTCCTGCGAGGCGTCCGCAGCACGGTCGCCGGGGACGACGCCGCTCTCTATAACTCCCTCCTGATGACGGTCAAAGACGCGGCCCAGTTCACCGGCAAGAAGGCGATCGTCGTCTTCTCCAACGGTCCCGACAATGCCAGCCTGGTCCCCCCGGAAGACGTAGCGGAGCTGGCCCAGTCCACGGGAACGATCATCTACATGGTCAGCACACGTGCCGCGGAAACTGAACCGGTCTCATCAGCCGTATTTGAACGCATGAGCAAAGCCACCGGCGGCAAGGCCTACTTCTCCAGAAGCTGGGGCGATGAAACCAAGGCCTTCTCCTCGATCCGTGACGATCTCGCGCACCTCTACTCGCTCAGCTACTACCCGCAGCCGAACGCCAATCATGGCTGGCGCTCGATCTCCGTCAAGCTCGTCGGCGATCGTCTGCAGAAATACCGCGTGCGCACGCGGGATGGATACCGCCTCCAACAGGCGCAGGTCTCAACGGCGACCTTCCCCGCGCCAGACGCGCAGACCGTCGCTCGATGAAAAAGCCGAACGCAAAAGCGTTCGGCCGACGGATAAATCTCATCTCTGGTGGAGCTGAGCGGGATCGAACCGCTGACCTCCTCGTTGCGAAAATGCTATAGCACGCATTTTCAATAACTTAGATGTGCAAGACACAACGGTTTCGAACCGAAAACAATCGGTAGAAATCCTTATTGGACCCAAGTTGGACCCAAGTTGGACCGGTTAATAAGTCCCTCCGATGACAACGCAACATGACCGACAAAAAACGCGGACGGCTTGAGACCTCATAGTGTAGACGTCGGATCGCTGTCGATTCGCTAAGCTCAATGAGTGCATCGCCCTTGATATCGCCAAATGAGAATTACTTCCGGATTGCCGGTGATACGTCCGGCGCACTCTATTTAGAGATTATTCCGTACCGCCGTCATCTCGAAGGTCACCGTTTTGGTACGCAGCCATCGATGGGATGACGGGTCCATAACCTCCGCGTAGGCGGTGTACCTGCCGGGCGCGCTTAAATCGTAAAGATAGGCCAGCTCAAACTTGCGAACATACGAGTCACCAGCCCCGCCAGCAGGCCACACGATTGAAGGGCCAAGATCTGGACCGTGCGGCAGAGGCACATCGCCTGGGCGAAGTCTGCTAGTGTCGTTGATGGTCACCGGCTGATCGCTTATGTCGATGCGAACGGCTCGTACGCCAAAGCCCCGTGCAATGGCGCAGTAGTCGATGTCCGGCAAGTCCATGCCGGGCAGGCCAGTTGCCTTCAGGGCGCCGGCGAACCACTTCAGCACGCCGTACTCGTCGTTGCGCAGGATCACGAAAGTGGCGGGCACACGATAGTGCGCCGCGGACCAGAGACCTGTGATAGCGTAATTGGCTGATCCGTCGCCGATCACGCCGATGCCGCGATCACGTCACTCGCTTGAGGTTCCATTAACGCCTTCTCTTTTTCCTGCGAGAGTGACTTCACCTAAAGACAACTACTGCTACGTCTGCTGACTGTTAGGGAACTTCGTCAGCGCGCCCGTGCTGCCGAGTGAATAATGAGGGGTGGGCTCGCAGTCATATTGACGGGGATATTAGCATGCTTTTGATCTCATGTTTCATCGGCAGTAACGGCTAGGTGAGCGCTGCTCGAAGAGGTGGGCGGACTTGGCATTAGGGATTCGAGCCGCTCTGCGATGGCTCCCGGTGGTCGGCAATACGGACATTTCGACCCCGGTTCCAGGAAACTTCCGGTTTGCCCGTCACTCGGGACCAATCAGCCTAAGCGCACTATTTCGTGGAGGCTGACGGAGCGCTTGAGGTGTCACATGCAGTCATGCGGCGACAGATGGCTGCGCTGAGTGGCACGTTCGGTTGGCGGCTCTTTCGAGGAACACTGAATCGCCAAACTCGTGTGTGCGATAGTCGCGAGCATTCAGTTCCTGGTCAATGCGGCCCAGTATTTCATCATCGACGAAGGCGCGCAGCAGTTCGTAATGACTGGTGCCCCGCTCGTGGGTGCCGGAGAGAATTGCATCGACGATACACAGCTTGCTGGAGGCGCCGAGTCTCTGGGTCGCCAACCGCTCGCCGGATGGCACGACGCCGCCAAACATTGCAGCCGTATGTTCCAGTGCCCGGACAACCGTAGTCCCGATGGCAATGATGCGTCCGTGTGACGCCTGAGCCTGCTTGATCATCAACGCAGTTGATCGGGGAATCCGGTACGGCTCGGCGAATGGCAGGAGCGCATCCAGCTCCGGATCGCCGGTCGAAGAAAGCCCAGCTGCATGCGTGATTGTTCCGAACCGGATTTTCCGTGCGCTCATGGATGCGAGCATGCTCCAGTCAAGAACAAATCCAGCTGAAGGCGGCTCGAAGGCGACTGGTGGACCGGCTATTGATGTCCAAGTTTCCCAAATGGCAAGTGGGGTCGGAAGGTGGGCATATTGGACAGGTCGCCCGTGCCGGGCCAACCCCTCCCAGATCTCCTGTGGCGAGCCCTCGAATTGCAACAAAATCAAGCGCGGATGATTCAGCAATCGTGCGACAGTCGCCCGTAGCCGCCCTAACTCCAGTCGGTCGCCGGGAATCAAGGCTGGGGGTTTCAACCGACTCTCTGTGCGCGTGCGGAAGTCACCCTCCCCGAAGACGACAGCAGAAAACTGCCCGACCTCATCGAGTGAGTCACGGCCCGCAAGACGTACTTCAATCTGGCGGCCGGTGCGGCTATGCTGTCCGAAAAGACTCGCCGGCAAGGTAGCAGCGTCATTCGCAACCACCACATCGCTGCGGCGCAATAGGTTCACGAACTCGGACCGGGCCTGATGCTTGATATGACCTCGACGGTCAACGATCAGTACCTTCGCGTTGGACGGGCGCTGGACTGGAAGATTGGCGGCAATCATCCCGTTGCCTCTTGTGCTATCGCCTCAGAATCCGAATCCGAGTCCAAATCCGAGACACGCCGCGACAGCACGGCAGCGACCGCGTCAGCGAGTTCGCGGGCTGCCACCTCCGGACGCTTCAACGTTGAGCGGTCCGCATCCGGCACCGCAGCAGCGTGCAAGGGTGTGTCCATGTCGCCTGGATCGATTGAGAGAACGCGGACTCCCTCCAAACGGAGTTCTTCGTCCCAGATGCGGCTCAAATGAAGTAGTGCTGCCTTGCTCGCGCCATAAGCCCCCCAGCGCTGGTAAGCGTTCGCCGCGGCATCGCTCGACACGTTTACCACTACCGCTCCGCGGCCCTCCCGCGCGGACGCACCCAGCGAGCCAAGCAGCGCCTTCGTCAGCCGAAAAGGGCCGAGGACATTCGTCGCGAGTGCACGCTCAAAGTCTTCACACTCCGTATCGCCCAATAGCTTCAACGGCGTCGGCCCCAGGTCCGATGCGTTGTTGATGAGAACATCAAGTCCTCCAAGCGCACCCACGACCTGCATCGCAATGGGGTGTGTATCTTCCTTCCGGGACACGTCACCGACAATGCCGTGTGCGTCCGACAACTCCTGCACGACACGTTTCACCCTGTCCTGGCCACGCGCGACGAGCGCGACCTCCGCGCCACGATTCAGCAGTTCGCGGACGAGGGCTAGGCCAAGGCCGGATGTGCCGCCGGTAACAGCGACTCGACTATGGGGGAACGGGTTGAACGGATGGTCGTCTGCCGGGGCGGGCGGAGACGGAATAGAGTCGACAGCTTTGTGATGGATATTCATGAGAGTTCTTTCTGCCGAAAAGGCGTTACGATCTGACACGTCTTCAAACTACAAGTTCAAGTCAACTTGAAGTCAAGCGCAAATCCCGTTAGTCTTCCCTTATGTCCGGCTTGCTTACAATCTCCGAGGTTGCGCGTCGAAGTGGCGTTGCCGCGTCGGCGCTCCGGTTCTATGAAGAGCGAGGCCTGGTCAAGTCCGAACGTGCGGGCTCAGGTCACCGTCGGTATCCGAGGGCGGTTCTTAGGCGGATTGCTTTCATTGTCTTCGCTCAGCGAATGGGTCTGACGCTCGAAGAAGTCGGCGTCGAGCTGGCGAAGTTACCGGAGAACCGCGTGCCAGAACGCACGGATTGGGCGAAAATCTCTGCGAGTTGGACAAAGCGTATTGATGAGCGGATTGCTGAGCTCGAGCGCCTCCGGGCGGGTCTCACCCGATGCATTGGTTGCGGCTGCTTGTCACTACATGACTGTCAACTTGCCAACCCTGGTGATCGGGCCAGCCGATTCGGTCCCGGTCCTCGCTATTGGATTGGTGACAAAAGACTTTAAAGTAAGTGCATCGATTCGAATGAACTCCTGAATTGTCGGCAACTCTTACCTTGGGATTACTTCAGGGTTGCCCGTGATCCGCTCGATGACGCAACCGGATCACCCTCGTTTCGCGGAGCGGTACTTTCGGTCCCCCCTTGGTCGTTGGATTCGGGATGCCCGCATTTCCAATCAAATAGTCCTGTTGCGCAGGTGCCAACCAGGACTTGATAACCGATACTACCTTTGCTCCTGGAGAGAGCATCTGAAATTTAGAGCCTATGCAGAATTTCACTCGCCGGGAACTATTAAGACTCGGAGCTGCCACTGTTGTTGCAGAGCTGGCGTCTTTGGGATTGGATGGTTGCGGCGGCAGTTCTGTCACCTCTCCTTCCGTTTCGCCCGCTTGCTCCAAGTTAACTGACATCGAACATGTGGTGATCCTGATTCAGGAGAATCGCTCTTTCGATCACTACTTTGGAAGCTACCGGGGCGTCCGTGGATTTTCTGATCGAAGCACGGCATTCCAGCAACCCGATCCGGCGAACACAACGAGCTCGCCTGTAGGGGTACTCTTGCCATTCCACTTAGACACCTCTAAAACGAATGCAGCCTGCACGCACGACATCACCCACGACTGGGTGCCACAGCATCAGAGCTGGAACAATGGCGCCATGGACGGTTTTGTGAGCTCGCGTCTTCCGATCGATTCCAACGACGCCGTATTAGGTATGGGCTACTACACTCGCGTCGACCTTCCCTACTACTACGCTCTGGCCGATGCCTTCACGATTTGCGACAACTATTTTTGCTCGGTGATGGGCCCGACCGACCCGAATCGCCTCTACACGATGGCGGCCTCCCTCGACCCGGATGGAAAAAACGGCGGACCGATCTTGCAGACCATCGTCACAAACCGCACAGCCGTCTACGGCCGTCTGACATATACGACAATGCCCGAGCAGCTCCAGGCTCGGGGAATTTCCTGGAAGGTTTACTCGTCGCCTGATGAGACTGTGCTCGGCGGGATTCTCTCGGACAATGTTCTCTCCTACTTCAAAACTTTTCAGGATCCTGCATCGGTTCTGCATCAGAATGCATTCGGACCACAGTTCCCCGTCGACTTCCTGGCCGATGTGGCACTTGGGAATTTGCCCCAGGTCTCTTGGCTGGTGGGGTCGGTTCTAACTTCGGATCATCCGCCTTCGCCTTCGATATTTGGCGAGAATATCCTTTCTCTCATCGTCAGTGCTCTAACAGCGAACCCGGCACTGTGGGCAAAGACGTTTTTGCTTGTTACCTACGATGAAAACGGCGGATTTTTTGATCACGTTGCGCCGGTGACGGCACCTCCCGGCACGCCAGGCGAATATGTGACCGCGCCCGCGATACCGGACCCGACCGTCACCGGCAGTCCAACGATCACAGGCCCAATTGGATTGGGTTTTCGCGTCCCCATGCTGATCATCTCGCCGTTCAGTCGAGGCGCGTTCGTGTCATCGGACCTCTTCGATCACACTTCGGTGTTGCGATTCCTCGAGACTCTGTTCGGTGCTGAAGTGCCCAACTTGAGCGCCTGGCGCCGCGCCATGGTCGGAGACCTAACCAGCGCGCCCAGGTAGTCTTTTGCGTGGTGTCCTACGCTGGAATGGTTCCGGAAGGCGACCAGGGTCCGGGTCGCGTCAAGCGTTCTTACGGATTTCATATTGGTCCTCCCATAGAGTGAGTTCTGTTGCAGTGTTTTCAGGAAGTAGTCTTGAGTGGTATCTCTCACGAGTTGAGATTGCTGGAGGAGGCTTGAGGAAATTCGCGGTAGCAGGAATTGTCGGTATTTCGCTCCTAGGCGTGTGTTGCGCCGAAGCTCAGCAAGTTCCAAACGCGCCAGCGGCTAACACCGCGACGACAGCGAATGGCACACGGAACCTCTTTGAGCGGTGGATAGACTTTTATAGGGAGGATTGGAAGGGTACGGCGGTGGCCGGGCCGGCGGCGCCTCGGCGGGGGCTACCTTCGCCGTTGAGTTCGCCACCATTCCCCAACTCGGACTGGTCGTACGGTGGGTCACCGACAATTGGAGAGGCAGATGGGAACGTGTATCCCCTTCAGACCGCGATCGATGGAGCGACAGGGCGGACAAAGGTCTATGGGTGGATCGAGCCGACGGCAAACGTGTCGACATCGCGCGACCGGAACTATCCGGAGACGAATGATATCTATTCGAATCGCATAGAGCTGGGGCAGGCAGTGGTGTATGTCGAGCGGCTGCCGGATTCGGTGCAGCGGGATCATGTCGATTGGGGATTTCATCTGACTGGGTTCTTCGGGACGGACTACCGTTCGACGACGAACAAGGGGTACTTCAGTAGCCAGTTGCTGGATCATGACAGGCAGTATGGGTTCGACCCGGTGCTGGAGTACGCGGACGTGTACTTTCCGCACGTGGCGAAAGGCATGAATGTGCGGGTGGGGCGGTTTATCTCCATCCCGGGAATCGAAGCGCAGTTGACGCCAAACAACTACATCTTCAGCCACTCACTGCTGTATGCCGTGGACCCCTTTACCGACACGGGTGTGCTGGCAACGATCCAGTTGAACGATCAGTGGGTAGTGCAGGCCGGGGTTTCGGGTAGTCATGATGTGGCGTTATGGACCGAGGATGCCAAGCCGTCGTTCATGGGATGTGTTAGCTATACGACGAAGAGCGTGAACGATAACTTCTACCTGTGCGCAAACGGAATCAATGACGGCAAGTATGCGTTCAACAATCTGCAGATGTATGACGGCACTTGGTATCACAAGTTCGGAAGCACCTGGCATATGGCAACGGAGATGTATGCGATGTACCAGAGAGATGTGCCGAGTGTGAACGGGTCGATTGCGCCGGAGAAAGGAACAAACGGCGCGAATTGCAGGGCGGACTTACAGACGTGTCTGGCGCCTGAGTGGGCAATGGTGAACTACATCAACAAGCAGATATCGCCGCACGACTTCGCCTCGTTCCGCAATGATTTCTTGAATGACAAAAAGGGCCAGCGTACGGGGTATGCGACGAAGTACAGCGAGGCCACGCTGATGCTGAGCCACTGGGTGGGGTCCACGGTGCAGATAAGGCCGGAGGTACGGTTCGATCACGCCTGGGACCGCGGGGCCTATGACAAGGGGACGCGGACGAATCAATTTACGTTCGCAACGGATGTGATCTTTCACTTTTGAGGTATGCTCGCTTCCCGCACGCCGATTTTTCTCCATACACGATGCAAAGTCGTGCGCACCGACTCGACGAGTGACAAACAGAATCTGCGGGTGTGCACACCATGGGCGCCTCACAGGCGGGTCCTGCAACTGCTCGGCTCCATGGCTGCACGCTGGAAAGAACCCACTCATAGCACGTCGTTCCTCGTCTGCTTCTTGCGCAACTCTTGGAACCACAGAGCACGGAACTCGCTAACTCCCGAGTAGTCGGCAAACCGGACCTTTCGACCCGGTTCCACGAAACTTCCGGTTTGCCGGTATACGGCCAACAACATCCCCACCGAGCGATTTGTCTTGATGAGTGCTTTGGCGATTACGCGCCAATTGAAATACGGCGGTTTAGCTTCTGGCTACAACTTCTCCGATGTGTCGCATCGTGGCCCGCAGCCAAGAGTGAGCCGCGTCCGTATTGAGGCGAGGATGCCAGGTCATCGCATAACGAAAACCGGCAATCTCGGGCGGAGGATTGAGGATCCTGATGGCTGGGTTGCGGATCATTCCGGATACAAACTTACGCGGGACAGTTCCTACAAGCTTCGTTCCTGGGACACAGCGAATGGCAGCTTCGTGGTAGGGGACATGGATAGCGATCTGCCTTTTGTGTCCCATCGTGGCCAGAGCCCTATCAGGAGACACCTGAATCCCGCCCAGAATACTGATACTGATGTGTTCGAGTTTCATGTACTGCGCCAGTGTGAGCGACTTCGGAAGGCGGCTCTTCGCATCTACAACGCAAACAAACTGCTCGTCATAGATCGTCTGGCTTTGCAGCGGTGGCGGAGCTTCTACTGAGCTCGCGGAAAAGGCGAGATCAACGCTGCCGTGCACAACTTCGTCGAAGCTCCCCCGGTGCCAGGCAACAAAATCGAAGTGCACCTTCTTCGCGATCGGCAAGACCTCGCGGCACAACACCGGCACCAGGATCGCGGCACCATTGTCCGTGACGGCAAGGCGGAAGTTCGCTTGCTCGACAGCTGGATCGAAACTCGATCCGCTCAACAGGCGATCGAGTTTCGGCAGCATGACCTCGAGTTCCTGCAGAAGGCGCTGCCCTTGCGGCGTGAGTTCATATCCCGCGGCGGTGCGCACGAAGAGGTTGTCGTGGAACATGTCGCGCAATCGCTGGAGTGCGCGGCTCACGGCGGGTTGGCTCAACAGCAGGCGATCCGCCGCGCGGGAGACGTTTCGTTCTTCGGCGAACACCGCAAAGACAACCAGTAGGTTCAGGTCGGCCTGTCTTAATTGCGTTAGACGCATGCATGATATTAGCACTATGTATTGGATTTATATGCGGGAGAGGAGCATTCTTCGTTTATAGACAGCTTCACAGCGAGAAGCTGTCGAGAAATGGAGAACGCTATGGCAAAGACAGCAATCGTAACCGGAGCATCTCGTGGCATCGGGCGCAGCATCGCGAAGCGGCTGGCGTCGGATGGGTTTGCCGTTGTCGTGAACTACGCGGGCAATGGCGCTCAGGCCCAAGAGGTTGTGAACGAGATTCGTGACGCAGATGGAGAAGCATTGGCGGTCAAGGCAGACGTGAGCCAACCGGAAGAGGTCGAACAGCTGTTCAAGAAGACGATCGAATCATTCGGCCGCGTGGATGTAGTCGTCAACAACGCAGGAATCATGCCGCTCTCGCAGATCACGAAAGGAGACGTCGATACCTTCGACAAGGTGATCGCCATCAACCTTCGCGGCACGTTTCTGGTGCTTGCGCAGGCTGCACAGAACGTAGCGGAGGGTGGACGCATTATTGCCTTCTCCAGCAGTGTGCTCGCGAAATCATTTCCGACGTATGGACCCTATATCGCGTCGAAAGCCGGCGTCGAGGGTATGGTGCCTGTTCTTGCGAACGAGCTGCGCGGACGCAATATCACGGTGAACGCGGTGGCGCCTGGACCGACGGGCACAGACTTATTCCTGAACGGGAAGACACCGTATCAGATCGAGCAGCTTTCGAAGCTCCCGCCCCTCGAGCGCCTTGGTCAACCCGAGGACATTGCGAATGTTGTTTCATTCCTCGCTGGGCCGGATGGTGGCTGGGTCAATGCTCAGATTCTGCGCACAAATGGCGGGTTTGCCTGATCGGCGTGTGAAAACAACACATCAGAAGATGGGAGCGTAACCATGAAAAAAGTGATTGTTATTACGGGAGCATCGAGTGGATTTGGTGCGCTTGCAGCACGCGCGCTCGCAAAGGCCGGACATGTCGTATACGCCAGCATGAGAGCCACCAAAGGACGCAACGCATCGCAAGTGGAAGCGGCGAACCGGTTCGCGCAGGAGAACCAGGTTGATCTGCGAACGGTTGAGCTTGATGTACAGTCGCAGGACTCGGCTGATGCCGCCATCGCACAGATCGTTCGAGAGAATGGCCGGCTGGACGTCGTTGTTCACAACGCTGGGCACATGGTCTTCGGTCCCACCGAGGCATTCACCTCAGAGCAACTTGCCCATTTGTATGACGTGAACGTCCTGAGCACGCAGCGCGTTAACCGTGCCGCACTTCCGCAACTTCGAAAGCAGAAACAAGGGCTGGTGATCTGGGTTGGCAGCAGCAGTACCAATGGTGGTGTTCCGCCTTACCTTGCTCCGTACTTCGCTGCCAAGGCAGCTATGGACGCACTGGCGGTCAGCTACGCGAAAGAGCTCGCCCGGTGGGGTGTCGAGACCTCAATCGTGATCCCTGGCGCATTTACCACTGGCACGAACCACTTTGCGCACTCTGGCACCCCTGACGACAAGGTGCGCATGCGTGAGTATCAGGATGGTCCCTATGCCGGGTTTGAGGAGCAGGCGCTCAAAGCTCTCACGGGTACAGTGCCACCGGACGCCGATGTCTCCGCCGTCGCAGGCGCTGTCGTGAGCATCGTGAACGCCCCTTTCGGTAAGCGGCCGTTTCGTGTCACTGTCGATCCTGCCCAGGATGGATCAGAGGTTGTGACGACTGTGCTGGATCGCATCCGTGCCGAATTTGTGCGCCGCCTCGGCTTTGCGGATCTTCTCCATCCCGCCAAGCTCGTCTGAGTCCCCAACCCTTAACAACAATTCACATCTGACGTTCAGGCTGGCAACGCCTGCCTTTGGAGGAATACATGTTTGCAATTACTGGCATAACCGGAAAGGTGGGCGGAGCTGTCGCCCGGCATCTTATTGCCCAAGGTCACAAGATTCGTGCGGTTGTACGGAGCGAAGAAAAAGGCCGGCATTGGGCTCCTCTGGGTTGTGACGTGGCAACGGCGACCGTCGAAGATCATGTCGCGCTGGCCACGGCGTTTGACAATACCGATGGCGTGTTTCTGATGACTCCGCCCAACTTTGACCCTGAGCCGGGCTTTCCGCAGACCAAGCACGCCGCAGCGGCGATCCGGCACGCCATCGAGTCGGCGCGGCCCAGGAAGATCGTCTTCCTCTCCACTGTCGGAGCGCACGTAACCGAGCCGAATCTGTTGAATAATTCGATGCTCACCGAGCAAATGCTCCAGTCGACATCGGTTCCTGTTGCCTTCCTGCGCGCCGCATGGTTCATGGAAAACGCGGCATGGGATGTGGAGTCCGCGCGTGCAGGTGTGATCCGCAGCTTTCTCCAGCCCCTCGACCATGCCATTCCGATGGTGGCTACGGCAGATATTGCACAGGTGACCGCAGAGCTCCTGAACGAAACATGGTCGGGCTCTCGCATTGTGGAATTGGAGGGTCCGCAGCGCTATTCGGCAAACGACATCGCAGCGGGATTCAGTCTCGCGCTTGGCCGGGCCGTCCGGGCAGAATCCGTTCCTCGCGACACCTGGGAATCACTGTTCCGCTCGCAGGGCATGAAAAACCCAATGCCTCGTATGCGAATGATCGACGGCTTCAACGAGGGATGGATCGACTTTGAATTCGGCGCGGCAAAGAGCCGAAAGGGCACCACACGGCTGGAATCGGTTTTGGAATCTCTGGTTGCAGAGGTCAGGGGACGGAAATGATCGTCGACGACTTTCAGGACGAGTCACTCATTGACAGGGTTCTGGGAGGTCTGTCGGCAACACGGAAGTTTGGGCAGTGGCAGACCTCGATTGACGCAAATTCGCCAAGGCACTCATGGAAACTCATTTCGAGAAACACTTTCCTTGAAAGGGAATGGTACTGATCCAACTTATGAAGAATTGGAACTTCCGGTAGGTAAGAGATTTCGGGCTTAAATGGACCCAAATCGGGGCCTAGCATCCCATAACAACGCGATCTCATTGCAAATCAACAATTCAGTTGGGCCTCGAACCCTAGACCTCCTTCCCCTCTAGGAAAGAAGTCAAGTTCCTCGACCCAAGCAGGAACTTCTTCTATTTGTTGAATTTATGGTGGAGCTGGCCGGGATCGAAACCGGCGAACCTCCTCGTTGCGAAAACGCTATAACACGCATTTTCAATAATTTAGACATGTCAAACACAACAGTTTCGAACCGAAAACAATCGGTAGAAGTCCTTATTGGACCCAGATTGGACCCAAGTTGGACCCAAGTTGGCGCTGAATAAGAGTTCCCTCTTCCGATTACAACGCAGTATGACCGACATGAAGCTAGGATGGCTCAGGAGCCCATTGAAGTCTTTATCTCATTGCCGACGACAAGCGAGTTTCCCTTACGAATCCCTCAAGACTGCAATCAACTCAAGCTCAATGAGTGCATTGCCCTTGTATCCAACAGTTGATGGCCTGAATTGCGGAGCTAGCGAGTTGGCGTTTCACACCCCCATCGTTTTAGGCAGTTCTCCCTGGAAGAGCAGACAGCAATCGAATGAGCTCCCCCTGGCGTTTCGTAGTGTTGGAACGGAATTCAAGGTGATGCAAGAGTTGTTGCGCCATTCGTCATTGCGGTCAACATTAGATGTCTATACACAAGCGATTACACCGGCGAAACATGCCGCTCAGGCAGTTGTGATGTCTTTGGTGTTCGCAACAGGTGCGCAGAAGAATGTCGAGAACGCAGATAATGTCGGTCTTGTGGGGCTTTCTTGAATCAGCACAGGGACGTCAGGATATTAGGACACAAAAGGGGCACGATTTTGTGTCCTTTCTGCACCCCTTTTGATTTTCGCCTTTGCCTTTTGCCCCATGCCTACCACCATAGCCTCTGCCTTTGACCCATACTTTATGCGGCACTTCTGCGGTCACTTCCGAGAAGCCCGTTTCCCGATACGAATCGCATCGTCATCGCAGAAGGAGTCTCAAGGAGTGCGTCGATATTGCTCGGTCAGGTGTTATGCTTTCTGTTCTGACAATCAGGGACGAATTAATGACGCAGAATGATCGTGTAATGGACATTCTTTGCCAAGCCAAGAGACTGGCGCAGGAATACTATGCTTCGACAGGTAAGCCTCTCGGAATTACTGGAGAAGTGGCTGAATACGAAGCAGCCCGTCTTCTTAGCTTGCAACTGGCTCCGGCCCGCACCGAGGGATACGATGCCATCGAACTAAACGGAAACTCGCCTCGCCGCCTGCAGATAAAGGACCGCTGCATCCTGCCGAACTGCAAGCCAGGACAGCGCATTGGATCCATAGATGTGACGAAGGAGTGGGATGCCGTACTCGTTGTTCTTCTCGACGAGAACTTCGACGCCATAGAGATGCACGAGGCGGAACGCGCAGCAGTGATCGCGGCTCTCGCTGCCCCAGGTTCGAAGGCGAGAAATGAACGCGGACAGCTTGGCGTCAGCAAGCTCAAGGCGATCGGAAAACTTCGCTGGCTGCGACCTCAGCAGCCTGAAATCAGAGGGGAATAGCTCCGTGAAAGCATCCTTGAAGACGCTGCTATACAAGAGGACCCATAGGGGCGATCCCGACGACTCTGGAGTCTTCGGCGTTAACGACTGCATGGGTAAGGTACGTGGATGGGGCTTTGATGCCGTGATTGGAGTTGGCGGAAGTCGTCCTGACCGCGGCCACGAAGATATCGCTCGAAAGGTGAACTGGATTGGAATCGGACCGCATGAATTGGGGGCCACGGCGAAGGGGCCCCGTTTAGGCTTCGATTTCTTACCGCTTTGACGAGGCCGGTCCAGCTTTAGAGGCGTGGGCGCCAGACCTATTCAGATACATGTTTGTAGAAAAGCACGTGCGTGCTGTGCTGTCGCAAAACCTTCCGGAACCTATACAAACTGAGGTTCAGCGCCTGCTAACATGGGCCGAGAAAAATAAGCATCTCCCAAAATCTCTTCCTATTGTGAAAAGAGGCCGCTCGGCAAGGTGCGGGTGCTGAACCGATGAAAATCGCGATGCTCAGAGTTGGGATCGACAGCGGCTCAGGGGGCATACAGGGGCCGTTATTCAGAGACGGTTCTTTCGAATTCATCCCGATCCCTGACAACTTCGAAAAACTCGGTGTTGATGAGCGCACTTACGGAAACACGGCGGGCCTCAACAACCGGAAGCTTGTCGAGTATTTTCCGGAAGGTCGCCGCACGGCGATGGCCAGCCAACCGATACACTTCGATCCAGAATTCGTGTCATTTACGTATGGGGACCCGCCCCCTCCCAAAGCCGGTCTGCGTCATGTGAAAAAGGGCGACATGCTGATTTTTTATTGCGGTCTTGAAGGCTGGGACCACAGATCGGAGCCGGCACTTTATCTAATCGGGTACTTTGAAGTTTTGGCGGCAGGGAGACCGGATAGCTTCGGCGACGAACTGACGCGCACGTTCTTTGCAAAGAACTTTCATGTACGCCACCAGCAGGTCTTCGCGCGCCAAAGAGATGAGCTTGTATTGGTCAAGGGTTCAGAACGAAGCCGACTACTCAAAAAGGCGGTGCGCATCAGCGTGATGGGACGCAATCGAAAGGGCTAGCCGCTGAAGGTGCTCTCGCCGGAAATGCAAAAGATATTCGGCGCGTTTGATGGCAAGCTCAGTTTTCAGCGATGCCCAACTAGATGGATCGACTCCGATCATGTAGAGAGTGCAGCCAGATTTATGCGGTCGCTCAGTTAGTTGCACTGTTTGTCAGCCAGAGAGATCTGTTTCTGAATGGCGCGCGCGGGCCTTGGCGCACAAGCACGGACTTCCAAGGTAGTCGTGCTATATATCTCCGATGTACTTATCGAAGGCCGATTACTAACCGAAAGTCGGCTCTGCGCCAGCTTTCCGGTTTCTGCCGACGACCGCGGAATTCTGGGAGCCTGGCGCGTTTCAGAGGAGTGATCCAGTGGCAGGTACCGGCAGACCGGGAAGGTTATCGGCGGCTAGATCATCGGGATGTCGAGCACGACTCCGGAGAGAGTGAACAGGCATCCGTATCCGCCGCCTTTCAGCGCAAAGATGTGGTCGTTGATGAAGCGTGCAATCGGGACAATGCTGCACGCTGCGCCAGCCTTGGCGAACCACGGAACGTATTTTTGCGTGCTCAGTGTTTGCGCGGGTCATAGTAGCTCTTCTGGCCCAGGCTCAGGCCCCAGAGTTGAAACATCTTCGGGTGTTTCCGGATGGTCAGCCATGCGCCAACCGCAAGCGTCGGAAATGCCATCATCGCCACGAGACGAAGCCCAACGAGGAAAACCGCAATGCAGGAATACGATCGCCATCCATGCTGTGAGGTCCAATCCGAGCTTTGCTCGGGGACGATTCAGCGCTTGATTGATTGCCTGCGGTTCTCCTCGCCGAGTCATAGTCGATGCACCTCCTACATCGACTGTCCGGTCAGAGAGCCGATCCAGCCAGCTCCCCAGCCGAGAACTCCAGCACCGAACAGCGCGCCGAAGAGACCGGGAACGGCCTCAGAGAGGCGGCCGCTCATCATCCGGATTCCAGCGAAGATCAAGCCACCGAGGCAGATGACAGCGCCTGCATACATGGCAAAAGTCTTGAACGTCTGCATCAACGTCGTGGCTCCGGAGAAGTCCATGGTTCCTTGAGCGTGCGCCAAGAGACTACTTGTTAGAAACAGCAATCCCGGTGCGCTCATACGGATGATTTTCGTCGGACGGCAAATTATGAGCGCTTGACGTTTGGCTGAATCCGAACAGCAAGGACGATTGGCTAAAGACATTTCAACCTCCGAACGGCTTGAGTGATTCGCCGTGATGCTTTGGAAGTTAAAGTCGATTATGCATTGCGTCCAAGACTTCCTCTCTATATCGCGATACCTTGCTTCTATGGGAATCAGGCCAGCAGCTTCAACTGTTCGGGTTGAACACTAATTGAGCGTCTTTTGCGTTTAGGATCAGTCCACTGTTTTGCCAGGGATCGCTCCAAAAAAGGTAGCGCAATATGATCGGCCCGATTGTGAATGACAAATGCGGTATCGGCTGTCCAATTGACTCCAGCGATAGGCTTAGTTATTAGGCCCGCTTCCAGAGACGTAGTTTGATCAATCAAGGCCAGTCCGTAACCGGACTTGACCATCCATTGAAGATCGGCAGGAGTGCTCGCGGAGCACGTGAGGTTGATCGGAACTCCTAACTCATTGAACATCTCCTCTAGACGACGGTGGGCGGCCGGCTGGAGTTCCGGATCTCGAAATATCGTGAGTCGTGAGGCTATCTCTTCCAGATCAAGACAGCTGGCGAACGAAAGTGGATCATCAGCTCGCATGCAGATAACTAAAGGCGATTGCGAAATCTGCTGAACATGGAAAGGCTCTTCGCCAATGGGCATAGGGAGAAGGGCGCAATCCAGCGAATATTGAGCGAGTCGTTCAAGAAGTTGAACCCGCTTCCCGCTCGCTAATCGGAGACGGCTTTTTGGAAACATTTTTTGGTAGTTGTCACCAAACGATTGAAGAAGGTTGGGATCTCACAAAGGACGAAAAACCCACTCGCAGTGGAGACACCTGACCGTAGTGAACTGCGTGCGCCATCGCTACTAACTCTTGGCGCGCTTTGAGCGCTTCTTTGGCATAAGCCAATACCATCTCCCCGGCAGGCGTGATTCTCACACCGTTTCTATCGCGAGCGAAGATTGGAAAACCTATCGCGGATTCGAGATCTCGTATCTGTTTGCTGAGAGAGGGTTGTGCAAGGAAGAGTCGTTCGGCAACGCGTGTGAAATTGTTCGTTTCAGCGACGGCAACAATGTACTTCAAAAGTCGCAATTCGAGTGAATCTGACATGGCCTTATGTCTCCGCTGGCTGTCATTTCAGATCGTCGATTAAGTACACTTTGTTGCCAAGATTTCCAGCACGTATATGCTTTCAGAACGAGCGTGAGAGTCAATTAGGAACCAAAAGGTAGCCACACCCATGACATAGCAGGGCCAATTTTGCTTTAGCCATAGATACAAGCTTTAGCGACATTGATAGGAAGTATTGGACTTTGCTCTTGAGAGGCCTCACTCTGGCGGCAAGCGATGGTATCGTGACTGTTCTTTCGTTGGATGAAGCCCGTCGCCCAAACGAGGTGGCTATGAAAAGTCAATGGTTGACGGCTCGCGAGGCTGCCGGAATCGTACGCATACATCCTGTGACATTGCTGAAGTGGGCACGCGAGGGAAAGGTACCTCATCGTCGCCTGAGTTCCCTAAAGATCGTCTTTTCGCTTTCCCAACTCGTAATGTGGCTGGAGTCTGGGAGTTACACTGATGGTGTCGGTCATGCTGCCCAACCCGAAAGGACGGTCGCATGAATCTTAAGCGTGAACGCTATCAGCAAGGCTCTTTGACAATCGAGCACAGAGCTAATGGACCCCACGTATGGGTCTATCGTTGGCGAGCAGCAGGGGTACGCCGGAAGCGAATTCTGGGCAGCGTGAAGGAACTCACCAAGACGCAGGCCCAGAAGAAGGCAACGGTCTGTATGGAACAGTCCCTGGCAGCTCCAGAGCCAACCAAACTAACAGTCAATGAACTTGTAGAGCACTCAAGCAGCATGAACTGGGCGAAGACTCCGGCAAGGCTACCAAGCCGCGCAAGGCCTATCTTTACACCTTCGCCAACTACATCCTGCCGAAGTGGGGGAACTTGCCGCTCAGACAGGTGAAGGCTGTGGCAGTCGAGGATTGGCTGAAGACTTTATCTCTGGCCAACGGTTCAAAGGCCAAGGTTAGAGAAGTTTTCGGAGCAGCCTTTAGACACGCCATGCGTCATGAGCTGCATCCAACAAACCCCATCGCTAATGTCCGGCAGGTTAGGAAACGGGCAACTGACCCGTCCATTCTCGAACCTGTCGAGATTGCTGCAATCCTTAAGCAGCTAGAGGGAGTTGAGCCTGTACGAACGGCGGTCCTCATTGCAGCCGTGATGGGAATGAGACGAGGAGAAATCTTCGGACTCAAGTGGGGAGATGTGGACCTCGATCGTGCACTTCTGCATGTTCGTCGGTCTTACGTTGATGGCGTGGAGGGCCCACCGAAAACAGACTCCTCTCGTCGTCCCCTTCCCTTGCCTCCACAGGTCATCGATGCACTGAAGGCTTGGAAGCTGAAGTCGAAATACAACAAGCCTGAGCAATGGGTGTTTGCCTCTGATTTTCACTTCGGTGGACAACCACTCTGGCCTGGAACCCTCTGGCGCAGGAATGTCTTCCCTGCAATAGAGGCCGCACGCATCAGCAAGCCGAAGCTAAGCTGGCACACTCTTCGAAGGAGCTATGCTTCCCTGCTCCTGTCCAGTGGAGTGAGCCTACGAGTGAGTATGGAACTAATGCGGCACTCCACAGCGGAGATGACGCTTGCGACATACGCACAAACAGTGGGCGATGAAAAACGAGAGGCAGGAGAGAAGATCGCATCTCTCGTATTGGTTAAGAAAGAGAGCGCAGCGTAAATGGACCCAAATTGGACCCATGCTGCTTATTTCTCTCTCATTGAACCCAAAATTCCACTTCCAAGTCGTTGATTTACTTGGTGGAGCTGAGCGGGATCGAACCGCTGACCTCCTCGTTGCGAACGAGGCGCTCTCCCAACTGAGCTACAGCCCCCCACCTGACGCAAATCCAGCGTCAAACAACATCTCTGAGTGTACCAGCAAGACGCCCTCCGCTCAAACTCGCCTGGGTAGGGGTTAGCAGCCGTTAAAAGTGCACCCCTCGGAGGACGCTCATGGATTACAACACTTGAGTCACATACACACATTCGTGTATGCCACACACAATGCAAACACAACCCGCGAAGAGTATTTATGCTCCATATTGCACATCGCTCACCTGCTCCATCCAATCGACGGTTTTGCCATTCAGCTTTTCCTGAATGGCGAGATGTGTCATCGCCGTCGTTGGCGCCGCCCCGTGCCAATGCTTCTCTCCCGGAGCAAACCAGATCATATCCCCCGGCCGGATCTCCTCAATTGGACCACCCGAGCGCTGCGCCCGGCCGCAGCCGGACGTGACAATCAGGGTTTGACCGAGAGGATGGGTATGCCATGCGGTACGCGCACCGGGTTCGAAGGTGACGTTGGCGCCAACAACGCGCGCAGGATCGGGCGCGTCAAACAGCGGGTCGATGCGGACAGTGCCAGTGAACCAATCTGCTGGTCCTTTGCCCGAAGGCTGCGAGCCACTTCTCTTGATCTCCATTGCTTGTTCTCTCCTCCTCGGCGACTCAAACCAACGAACGGCATTTGCGGATCTGTCAGTAATGTTCCCATGTAACCGACCAGTGTTCGTCTGGCCGAGCCGATTTCAGTATCAGGTACACGTCAGAAAACTGGTACACGCGCGGAAGGTCTTTACCCACAAGTCCCCGCGTAACCGATCCCTGGACGTGATGCGTGACCGTATGTGCCACTTCGTTCACGTCGTAACCACCGAAGGAAGCCTCATACCCGTTCTGGACGTAGTCATTGGACACGCCAGACTCCGACTTAGGGAGCATAACCTGTACGGACATGTGGCCATCACGCGTGTATATCAGTATGCCTTTGCGATCGGTGATGCGAGTCACTTTGCCGTCCGGCCCTGGTTCTTCCATCGAGACCAGACGCCACGCTCCGATCAATTTCTCCCGTGCAGAACCAGGGCCTGCGTCTTGCTTTTCTGCGGACTGTGCGACCGAAAGTCCGGTGAGCGCGACAACAAATGCCAGCGTCCAAAACGCAAGTGCTTTCACGCTTGATTCCTCCCGTCGGCTGCCGCTTACCTGCCTGTCAGCTGTTCATGAAATTCCGAATACCGAGCCCCTTCGAACTTGATGTTTGAGGAGGCACTTTCGATGGCGCGGAGATCTTCCGCTGTAAGCTCGACATTCACCGCTCCGAGGTTTTCTTCCAGGCGATGCAGCTTCGTTGTGCCCGGGATCGGAACGATCCGCGGCTTCTTTGCAAGCAGCCAGGCGAGCGCGATCTGAGCAGGTGTCGCCTTCTTTTGTTCCGCGAATGTACTGAGCAGATCAACCAACGGCTGGTTCGCTTTACGATTCTCTGGGTTAAGGCGGGGGACGGTGTTGCGGAAGTCCGTACTATCGAACTTCGTATCTGCGTTGATCTTGCCCGTGAGGAAGCCTTTACCAAGAGGGCTGAATGGAACGAATCCGATCCCGAGTTCTTCGAGCGTTGGCAGCACCGTCTCTTCAGGCTGCCTCCACCAGAGCGAGTACTCGCTCTGAAGTGCAGTCACCGGCTGAACTGCATGTGCGCGGCGGATGGTCTGCGCTCCTGCTTCAGAAAGACCGAAGTGCTTTACTTTGCCTTCCTGGATTAGTTCCTTCACCGCTCCCGCTACGTCTTCGATCGGCACGTTCAGATCGACACGATGTTGGTAGAACAGATCGATTACGTCGGTTTTGAGCCGTTTGAGTGAGGCTTCGGCGACCTGCTTGATGTGCTCGGGCCGGCTGTTCAAGGCCGTCCACTTGCCGCCATCGTTGGGGTTGGCTTCCCACCCGAACTTGGTTGCGATGACCACCTGCCCGCGGAACGGAGCGAGGGCTTCACCCACAAGCTCTTCGTTCAGGAACGGGCCGTAGACCTCGGCGGTATCGAAGAATGTGATGCCTCGCTCCACGGCGGCACGGAGAAGAAAGGTCATCTCCTGCTTGTCTTTCGGCAGGCCGTAGGACCCGCTCATTCCCATGCAGCCGAGGCCGATGGCCGAGACTTCCAGATTGCTGTTTCCCAATTTGCGCTTCTGCATAGTTTCACCTATCAGTAGGTTGGGACCGAACTCACCGGACGCGGCCTCTCACCTCTGTCCCTGCCATTAAAGGCTTCTCGATCAGATGATGCACCTCACCCGTCGCATCCACTTCGACTCCGACCACCGGAACCACGAGCCGCGCACCGCTCCGCGCCACAGCCTCAAGCGTCCCCGCATCGCCTTCCGCAAACCTGCTCCGGTCCAGCGTCACCTGCCACAGCTGCTTGCCGCCGACGCGCGACTGCTCATGGATGTCCGTCACTACTGCGGTAAACTCCTTCTCCATCCTCGCGCTCACCTGCCCCCAACCGTCGCCGCCAGTAACTCCATCTCTCGCGGGCTTCCCACACAGAACGGCGTACGCTGATGGATTCCCTCTGGCTTGATATCCAGCACTCTGCTCACGCCGTTGGTCGCAACGCCGCCGGCCTGCTCCGCGATAAACGCCAGCGGATTCGCCTCATACAGCAGACGCAGCTTGCCTTTGGGCTGCTTCGTCGTCGGCGGATACAGAAACACACCACCCTTCAACAGCGTGCGATGAAAGTCCGCAACCAGGCTGCCGATATAGCGCGAGCTGTACTCCTTGCCCAGCTCACCCTCTCGCAGCTTCGTGATGTACGTCCGAAACTCCTCGGGCCACCCGGCTGCATTCGCCTCATTCACCGAATAGTAGCTTCCCTGCTCCGGCATCCGCATGCGCTCGCTGCTCAGGACAAAGGCGCCAATCTTCGGATCGAGCGTAAACGCGAACACGCCATTGCCTGTCGTGTACACCAGCACCGTCGAAGGCCCATACACCACATACCCCGCAGCCACCTGCCGGAAGCCCTGCTGCAAAATCGACTCCTCCAGCGTCCCATGCTCCGGCGGAAGCCGTCGCAGAATGCTGAAGATCGTGCCGACATTCACATTCACATCGATGTTGCTCGAGCCATCCAGCGGATCGAAGACGATGATGTACTTCCCTGCCTCCGGATCGCGATTGAACGTCACCGGCTTTTCGTCCTCTTCGCTCACCAGCGCAGCCACGCTGTCGCGCAACCCCAGACAGTGCAGCAGGGCCTGATTCGCATACACATCCAGCTTCTGCTGCTGTTCGCCCTGCACATTCTCCGCGCCCGCCGCGCCCAGCACATCGTCCAAACCGGCGGAGCGAATCTTCGCCTCCACCATCTTCGTCGCCAGCGTAATACCGCTCAGCAACCAGCTGAAGGTCCCCGTCGCCTCACGTCCCGTAGACTTCAGCGTCTCCTGCTGCTGCTGCAGAATATGCTGCTGCACCGTCGTAATCATCGCCATGGCCAATCTACTCCTTCGTGAAATCTTCAGGGGGCCTACGCCCGAAGCGTATCACCTGTGCGAAATCCAATCCACCTACCCGAATAACGCACAATCGCCGCGCCGCCTTCATACGCTAACTCTAAGAAACGACACCCCGGGGAGCTCAACATCTCGTCACACAATCCGCTCTTTTCCGCCCTGCAATTCAAATCCTCCCCTTCCATCATGTACCCTCATCTGCGCACATCACGTCGCAACTCGCTACACGTAAATTAGTAAACGGAGCCTCCTCGCTGATGAATCGAATCGCCACCTCCCTCCTCACCCTCTTTCTGGCTCTCCCCTTCGTCGCAACTCAGGCCCAGACAGCCCCCGCCCAGCACGGCATCGCCATCTCCAGCATCGACACCAGCGTCCGGCCCGGCGACGATTTCTATCACTACGCCAACGGCTCCTGGATCAAGAACACTGATCTCCCCGCCGACCGCGCGAGTCTCGGCGTCTTCAATATTCTTGCTGACCGCAGCGAGAAGCGCACCGCCGCCATCATCGAGCAGGCCGACCAGTCCAATCCCTCTCCCGGCACCGACGCACGCCGCATCGCAGACCTCTATCACTCCTACATGGACGAGGCGGCCATTGAAAAGAACGGCCTCAAACAGCTCAAGCAGCATCTCGCTGAGATCGACTCCATCCACAACCAGCACGAGCTCGCCCGCGCACTCGGCCTCACCCTCCGCGCCGACGTCGACGCCCTTAACAACACCAACTTCCACACCATGAACCCTTTCGGCCTCTGGGTCGCGCCGAGCTTCAATGACTCCGACCACTACACCGCCTACCTTCTTCAAGGCGGGATCGCCCTCCCCGACCGCGCTTACTATCTCACCGACAGCGAGCGCATGAAGGACATTCGCGCAAAGTACCAGGCGCACATCGCCGCCATGTTCAAGCTCGCCGGCTTCGATCAGCCCGAGATGCGCGCAACTCGCGTCATCGCGCTCGAGCACGCCATCGCCGAGAAGCACATCTCGCTCGCCGAAAGCGAGAACATCGAAAAGGCCAACAACACCTGGACCCTCACCGACTTTGAATCCAAGGCCCCCGGCCTCGAGTGGAAGGAGTACCTCCGCGCCGCCGGCCTCGAGCATCAACCCTCCTTCATCGTCTGGCAGCCCTCAGCCTTCACCGGCGAGGCCGCGCTCGTCGCCGCCACTCCAATCGATACATGGAAGGACTACCTCGCCTTCCATCTCATGGAGACCTATGCCACTGGCATCTCCTCCGCCTTCGCCGACGAGCGCTTCAGCTTCACCGGCAAAGTCCTCGCCGGAGTTCCACAGCAGCGCCCGCGAAACCAGCGCGCTGTCCTCATCGTCAACGGCTGGCTGGGCGACGCCGTAGGCCAGATCTACGCGCAGAAGTACTTCCCCCCCGAGGCTAAAGCTCAGGCGCAGGCCCTCGTCGCCAACCTCATCGCCGCCTTCCGCCAGCGTCTCGAAGCCGTCACCTGGATGGCTCCCGCCACCAAGGCCGAGGCCCTCACCAAGCTCGGCACGCTCCGCGTCAGCATTGGCTACACCGATCACTGGCGCTCCTACGCTGGCTACGAGGTCAGGCCCGACGACCTCTTCGGAAACCTCTGGCGCGGTAGCCTCTTCGACTACCACTATGAGCTCTCGCGCCTCGGCACCGCTGTCGATCGCGGTGAGTGGACGATGACGCCTCAGACCGTCAACGCCGTCAACCTGCCGCTCCACAATGCCCTCAACTTCCCCGCCGCCATCCTTGAGCCGCCCTTCTTCGATCCTCAGGCTCCCGCCGCCAGCAACTACGGCGGCATCGGCACCATCATCGGCCACGAGATCTCGCACACCTTCGACACCGAAGGCGCCGCCTTCGACTCCAAGGGCCGCGTCCGCAACTGGTGGACTCCTGAGGACCTCGCACACTTCAACGCCGTCACCGCCACGCTCGCCGCGCAGTACGACACCTACACGCCCTTCCCCGACCTGGCCCTCAACGGCCGCCAGACCCTCGCAGAAAACATCGCCGACCTTGCCGGCCTCACCGCGGCCTTCGACGGCTTCCACGCCTCGCTCAAGGGAGCGCCCGCGCCCAAGCTCGACGGCTTCACCGGCGATCAGCAGTTCTTCATCGCCTTCGGTCAGAATTGGGGTGCAAAGGTTCGTGAGAACGCCTTGCGTCAGCAGGTTCTCACCGACCCGCACTCCCCCGGACAGTTCCGCGCCGATACCGTCCGCAACAACGACGGCTGGTACGCCGCCTTCGACATCAACCCCACCGACAAGCTCTACCTTCCCCGCACCGACCGCATCCGCATCTGGTAGCGCAGGCAAAAAAGAAAAGCGGCAGAGGCACCAGCCTCCTGCCGCTTTCTTCGCGTTGTAGCTTTGTTAAGGGAACGGCTTGCCAATCTCGATTGCGGCTTTAGCCGCTGAGGTATGCCCGTTGCTCACTGACGCAACATGTGAACAAACTACGGCTGCGGCAGCACCAGCACCTCAACTCCGCTCGCGGCATCGGCACTCCGATACACGCTCTCCGTCGCCTTCACAAACTGCTCCGGCTTCGCCAGCGGAATATCGACAAACGTCTGCGGGTTGCGGTCCACCAGCGGGAACCACGAGCTCTGCACCTGCACCATGATGCGGTGCCCGGCGCGGAAGGTGTGGTTGATGTCCGGCATCTCGCCATTCAAGCTGACCATCTTGCCCGGCGTCAGCGGAGCCGGCTTCTCCCAGCTGTCGCGGAACTTCGCCCGCATCGGCTCTCCGCGCACCAGCTGCTGATACCCGCCCATCACCACCGGAGCCGCGCTCACAATCCGCTTGTTCCCCGCATCCGTTCCCGGCGGGTTCGGATAGTCATACGGATACACATCGATCAGCTTCACCACAAAGTCCGAGTCCGTCCCAGTCGAAGCAATCTTCAGTTTCGGCCGCACCGGTCCCGCTATCGTCACGTCCTCCGTCAACGGCTCCGACTCATACACCAGCACATCCGGCCTCGTCGCCGCGAACCTCTGATCGTCGTCCATATACCGCTGCGGCACCGTGTCCGTCGGATACCCCACAAACGGCACTGGATGCGCCGGATCGCTCACATACTCGTCCACGCCCGCCTTCTCCGTCGGAGCCTCAAAACTCAGCCCGCCTCCAGCATGGAAGTAGAGAGTCTTCGTCACCGCCGTCTTCGGAGGCCACGCATCATACGTCTTCCAGACATTGGTTCCCGTCTCAAAGACATAAGCCTTGGGCAGCGGCGCACCGTTGTTGCCTTTCGCATCGACGCCAACGCCTTTCAGGTAGTACTCGAAGAACGGGTACTCGATCTTCTCGCGATAAAACAGCGAAGTCTTCGCATTGAACGTCACATCGCCCAACCTGTCGCCGTCGGTACGCGACCAGCCTCCATGCGTCCACGGCCCGATCACGATCGTGTTCACTGCACCGGGGTTGAACTTGTCGATCGCATGGAACGTCTTGAACGGCCCCGACAGGTCCTCCGCATCAAACCACCCGCCGACCTCCATCGTCGCCGCGTGCACATTCTTCATATGCCGTGACAGATCGCGCTTGTCCCAGTAGTCGTCGTACGTCGTATGCGTCAACTGGTCATGGAACAGCCAGTTCTCCCCATTCAGGTACTCTTTGCCCCTATCCAGATTCCCCGTCGGCCCAGCCGCCAGCAGCGTCGCATACGTATCAGGATTCTCCGTACTAGAAGGCGCGCGCCCGAACCCGCCAGGCCCGCCCACGGGAATCACCGGATTCTTCTGCGGCTTGAACCCACGATAGAACCCATAGTTCGCCCCCAGCATAAAGGCGCCGCCGTGGTAACCATCGTCATTGAAGAACAGGTCCGTCATCGGAGCCTGCGGACTCGCCGCCTTGATCGCCGGATGCGAATCAATAATGCTCGCAGACGTATAGAACCCCGGATAGCTGATCCCCGTAATCCCCACCTTGCCGTTATTGTTCGGCACATTCTTCAGCAGGAATTCCACCGTGTCATACATATCGCTCGACTCGTCCACATCCTTGTTCGACTTCTTCTCGTCGATATGCGGATTCATCTCCTGAAACACACCCTCGCTCGCATAACGCCCGCGAGCATCCTCGCAAACAAAGATGTAGCCCGACTCCATCAACTCCTGGCTCGGCCCCACCCGCGCCGGGAACTTATCCACCCCATAAGGCCCGCAGCTATAAGGAGTCTTCGTCATCAGAAACGGATACGGCCCTGCATCCTTGAACGCCCCCGCCTTCGGCACATACACAGCCGCAAACATCTTCGCCCCATCCCTCATCGGAATCCGATACTCATACTTCGCATAGTGCGTCCTTACGAAGTCATCTGAAGTAGTCGTCGGAGCCTGCGCCCAAACACCAACCGCACTCGCTACAAGCGAACAAACCGCAACACGAAGCGTTACCCTCATGAATCACCTTTCAAAAAGAAAATGGAATGGATGTACCGCAGTCTAACTCAGCCTTCGGCCCTCTGAGCAGGAGGAATGGAAGGAGGCTGAACAGGTACGGGCGGTGGCGGCGTTCTCGATGAAATAAGCTCCGCCGCACCTCGGTACCAGTCCACCTTGCGAGTTACAAACATCACCGCCGCCAGGATCACAAACAGCATCATTGACCCCAGCACAAGCGCATTGTCCTCCGAGATGAGCAGCCCGTAAATCGTGGCATAGAGGAGCGTCAGCATTGAGCCAAAGCCAAGACCCCGCATCAGGCTATGGAGCACATAGGTGAGATAGAAGGTCAACAGTCCAATACATGCCAGGCTCGCCAGAAAGTACGCCGCCGGAAATGCAATATGCTCGCTCAGGCTGATCAACAGCAGAAAGAAGATCGTCAGCCCAAATCCGACAAGCAGATATTGAATCGGATGAATCGGAAGCTGCTTCATGATCTCGAAGACAAAGAATCCTCCAAACGTCAGCAGGATAAAGAGAATTCCATATTTCACAGCTCGATCAGAGAGCTTATAAGGATCGATAGGACTGATCAGGTCGACGGAAAGCGTATCGACTCCATCAGTTCGTTCCGCAATCTGCCGCTGTGTTGCTGAGGCAAGGGATGACACGTCCCACGCCGCCTGAAAGCCGCTTTTGCTAACCTCACGGTCTCGAGGCAAAAATTGCCCTTCAAACAAGGGGGACGGCCACGTCGAGTTGATCTCGATATGGTTGGTCGCGGCCACCGGAGCTACAGCGAGGTTTTGCGTACCCGCCAGCGACATATCAAGCGAGAAACTATACTTCGCATACGCTCCACGCACGGCCCCCGGCAGAGGCATCTGCAAGTTCGGTTGCCAACCCTCTGAGCCCTGCTTTGTCCCGCTGTCGCTCGCCACTCTGCTCGGAAGCGTACCCCCCTGGAATATCCGCAAAGCCTGCCCATTGGCCGCCACCGCTGGCCGCCCCACAATCCCCCGCACATCGCTCACGGACATCGCAAGATAGGGCGTTCCATAAGTGACCTTGCCTTCAAACCGAAGCTCTGGAACCTCAATCTCGCCCGTCAGCTTAGTCTGCATCTCATATACCGAGACTCGGTAAAGTCCGTGGTAGCGCTGCGTTGGAACCATTCTTCCCAGCAGCGTCAACGTCTGCGGAAATACAATATAGCTTGCCTCCACCGTCGACGAAGTCACCTTTGGCTTTCCGTCGTTGCCAACCGTTACATCCTGAGTCAGCTGCGAATAAGGCTGCACAAAGATCGGCCCCACAATCGTCTGCGGCCCAGCATAACTCGCCGAGATACTGTGAACAGCCTGATCCCTGTAGGCCTGACGGCTCTCGATAACGCCGTACACCGCGCCCAATGCAATCAAAATGATCAGAGTCAGAAAACCAACAGCAAACATCTTCGGAACCAGCCTGCCCATCGCATCCATCTCCTCGCAGCCGCAGTGTCCGAAGTCTAATCGCAAACCAGAGTCGGGCAACAAGAATGTTCCAACAGTACCTAATTCCCTACCGGAACCCCATCCACTCTCCCCAGCCGCCCCACCGGATAAAGCCCCACCCGATTCGCCGCAAACCACGGCGACCGCTCATAGAAGAAGTTCAGCCGCGCATAAGAACTCCCTGCAAACGCCGGGTCGCTCGCCACCTTCTTCTCAAACTCCGCCTTCAACTTCGGGTCCTTCGCCATCATCTCCCGCGCCAACTCTTCGAGGACATACGCCTCGCCATACTCCTTCTGCTCGAAGATCGCGTCGAAGAACCCCCACTGCAGCGCCGAATCCGGCCCCGCCGGCTCCAGCCACTCCACTACTACTTTCGACAGCCGCTGATTCAGCCGCACCACAGCCGACCCCGCTGGAAAGCTCATCTTCTCCCGCACAGCCACACAGCTCCCAAACTTCCCCGCATCATGCATCGTCTCGCCATTGAACGTCGGATGCCTCCCCTCGAACGGAGGCCCCTGCCACGCCATCCCCGCGCACCGATACGTCTCCACATCACCCGACCACTCCGCCGTCGTCCGCGCAATCTCCACCTGATGCGCCGCAAGCACATCAATCACCTTCGTCCACTGCGCCGGAATAATGTACGCCGCCGGCAGCGTTGTCTCCGCCGTCACCCTGAACCCTGTCTGTATCGGCAGCGACACATTCCAAGGCTCCTCCGCATACTTCACCCACATCGCACCTGAGACCTCGCTCAACTGCCGCGTGAACTTATATCCGCGAAACAGCACCGGCGTCGTCTGCCCGCTCCAACCCAGCGCCAGCGGATACTTCACATTGTTCAGCGGATGCGCGCCCATCTCCGCAGCCTCCTTATCCGCCGCCGCGTTCAACGCAATCACCTTGTCCGCATCGCGATTCATCATCTCCACCAGGCCCGCAAGAATCTCGTAATTCCCCGTCACTCGCGTCCTGTAATCCTTCAGCATGTGCAGCTCAACCAGCATCGCCGGCCGGCCCTCAAGAATCATGTACCCCGTAGAAAACCGCGGCGGATCGTCATTGAACCCCAGACCCTCCGCCGGATCACTGTCATTCATCAGAGTCACGTATGTCGGAAACGCCAGATGCCCATGCGCATCCACATACTTCTCCAGCTCCGGCGTCGCCACCTCATCCACCCACTTCGCGGTAGCCGACGGAACATTCGGCCCGTCGTCAATCGTGAACGTCACGTCGTACTGATAATCCGCACCATCCGTCACATGGTCGTCGACAAAAAAGTCCGGCAGCCAGCGATGAAACATCGCCATAAACGCCCGCGTCTCCGGTGCGTCCGCCTTCAGATAATCGCGATTCAGGTTCAGGTTCGTCCCATTCCCGCGCCAGCCCATCTCCGCCGGCCCATCCTGGTTGATGCGGTTATATGGGCTCCTGCGCTCATGCCCATCGGCGTTATACATCGGGATAAACACAAACACCGCGCGCTCCAGCAGCGCCGCCTTCGTCTTCGAAATCACCATATCCCGCAGTAGCGCCAGACACGCATCTTTACCATCCATCTCGCCCGCATGAATCGAGTTCTGCACCAGCACAATCGGCCGCTTCGCCGCGTGAACCGCCGCTGGATCAAACACTCCATCCCGCGACACAATCACAATGTCGAGATCCCGTCCCTCGCCCGTCTTCCCGAACGGCTCAATCTTCACCTGCTCCGCCGCCGCAGCCTGCACTCTCGCGAGATATGCCATCGTCTCCGCATAATCCGGAGTCGTCCCGTAGCAAGTCTTCTCCGCCGGAGTAGCCCACGAATCCTTCACCGCACACTCCGCCACCTTCGGAGCCTGCATCAATGGAGGCCGAGCCACCGTCTGCCCAAACGACGACCCTACGCACACCACTCCCATCAACAAACCCAAACCAATCCGCATCGCAGCTCCAGCGAGAAAAATCCTGTGCCACCACCCTAGCACCTCGCCCTACGCGTAACGAATCAATTCATCTATACCACCCGCAATTGCATCCACGAGCAGCAGACGCTCGAACCGGTCTCATAAACAACCGGAATACGAGACCGGTTCTAGGACTGTGCGGGACCTTCGGTATTCACCATCCACGGCACTTCGAACTTATCGACACACATCCCGAATCCCGGCGACCAAAACGTCTTCTGAAAGGCCATCTGCACTTGCCCGCCATCCGAGATCGTCTTGAAGATCTTCTCCGCCTCCGCTGCATCCTTCACTGTCACCGATACACAGAATCCCGACGGCTTCGTCGTCCGTCCCTGCGGATGATCTGCTCCCATGATCAAACCGCCCGGCGTGTCCAGAGTCGCGTGCATTATCTTGTCCTTAAAATCCGGCGGCGTTCTGTCCGCCATTGGCGACTCTCCATGAGTCATCATGAACTTGATCTTCCCGCCCAGCGCCTTCTCATAAAACTGAAAGGCCTCTTTACAATTCCCGCTGAAAGCCAAATACGTATTCACAACCATCGCGTTTTCTCCTTCGAGCGAAATTCAACATCAGCTTGCCCAATCACCCGCCTGCAATCGCACCCAACACAATCAGCGGCTCCTCACCCTTCATCACCGGCTCCGGCAAAGGAGCGTCCACCGAATCATGCGATAGATCCAGCCCACAAGCAAAGAACCGCAGAAACGCCCGCCGCTCCTGCGTCACATGATCCCGAATCGTCCCGCAAAGCATCGGATACCGTGCCTCCACAGCATCCAGCACCGAACGCACAGTCACTGGCCCCGCAATTTCGAGCGTCACCTCGCCGCGCACCCCCGCCAGCGTCCGCAGATGCTGCGGCAACTCCACTCGAATCTCACAGTTCATCGCAGCGTCTGCACCTCAACCGAGAACACCGCCGGCAGATCCCGCACAATCGGCATCCAGCTATCGCCGCAATCCGATGATGCATACACCTGGCCTCCCGTCGTGCCGAAATACACCCCACACTTGTCGAGCGTGTCCACTGCCATCGCATCGCGCAGAACATTCACATAGCAGTCCTTCTGCGGAAGCCCCTTCGTCAGCGCCTCCCACTCATTTCCTCCCGAACGGCTGCGATACACCCGCAGCTTCCCCTCCGGAGGAAAGTGCTCGCCATCGCTCTTGATCGGAACCACATAAATCGTCTCCGGCTCATGCGCATGCACATCGATCGCGAACCCGAAGTCCGTCGGCAGGTTCCCGCTCACTTCTCTCCACGTATCCCCCGCATCGTCGCTGCGCATCACGTCCCAGTGCTTCTGCATGAACAGCACCCCAGGCCGCGAAGGATGCATCGCAATGTGGTGCACGCAATGCCCCACCTCCGCCGTCGGATCGGGAATGTGCTCCGACCTTAGCCCCCGATTGATCGGCTTCCACGTCGCGCCGCCATCATCCGTGCGAAACGCCCCCGCCGCCGAGATCGCAATATACATCCGCTTCGCATCCTTCGGATCCAGAATGATCGTGTGCAGGCACATCCCACCAGCGCCCGGCGCCCAGTGAGGTCCTGAGCCATGCCCGCGCAGCCCAGACAACTCCTCCCAGTTCTGCCCGCCATCCTTCGAGACGAATAGCGCCGCATCCTCTGCCCCCGCATACACCGTCTCCGCCTCCGTCAACGACGGCTCAAAATGCCATACCCGCTTGAACTCCCACGGATGCGGCGTCCCGTCGTACCACTGGTGCGTCCCAGGAACGCCGTCATACGCAAACTTGTTCCCCACCGTCTCCCACGTCTTGCCGCCATCATCAGAGCGCTGCACGACCTGCCCAAACCACCCGCTCGTTTGCGACGCATACAGCCGCTCAGGATTCACCGGCGAGCCCTTCATGTGGTAAATCTCCCAGCCCGCAAAGTGCGGCCCGCTCACCTCCCACTTCTCCCGCTTCCCATCTGAGGTCAGCACAAACGCACCCTTCTTCGTCCCAACCAACACGCGCACCTTGCTCATCCCTGCCTCCTCTCAGTTCCGTCCGTATCCTATTCCTCAAACCCCTTATCTGGAGTAAAAATGTGTGCCGACGATTGCGTGGTGCAACTCGTCACAGAAAGGCCGTCTTTCGACATGAGCCCAGCCCCAAGTCCAGCCCCAACCCCAGACCCAGCCCAGGCCCTTTGGACCGCCGTCGACCAATACATCGACAGCAATCTCATCCCTCCCGACCCTGTTCTTGAAGAAGCACTCGCCGCCAACGCCCGCGACGGACTCCCATCCATCGACGTCACTCCAAGCCAGGGGAAATTTCTGTATCTGTTGGCAAAGATCAGCGGAGCGAAAACAATTCTCGAGGTCGGAACCCTCGGTGGCTACAGTACCATCTGGCTCGCCCGCGCACTCCCGCCCAACGGAAAGCTCATCACCTTGGAGATCCTCCCCAAGCACGCCGAGGTCGCCGCCAAAAACATCGAGCGCGCAGGCCTCACCTCTCTCGTCGAGCAGCGCGTCGGCCCCGCGCTCGATCTGCTCGCGCACCTTCACGAAATTGAGGACGCCGGCCCCTTCGACCTCATCTTCATTGACGCCGACAAGGCCAACAACGCCAACTATCACGATTGGGCCCTGCGCCTCTCCCACCCCGGCACCGTCATCATCACCGATAACGTCATCCGCGAAGGCGCCATCCTCAACCCCGACGATCCTGACCCCGACGTTCAGGGTACGCGCCGCCTCTTCGAAAAGCTGGGGGCCGAACCCCGTGTCGAAGCAACCGCGCTCCAGACCGTCGGAAGCAAAAAATACGACGGCTTCACAATCGCACTCGTAAAAGGCTAGCGACCTGCCTCCGAATACCTGTCACATTTGTCATCCCGACCGAACCCCGAGCGGAGTCGAGGGGGAGTGGAGGGATCTGCTTCATGGATGTAGGGAAACGCCGACAGAACCTGCACCGGTCCTATTCCCTATTCCCTAGGCCCTATTCCCTGTTCTTACGTCAGATCATCCGTATTGAAGGCCGGCGTCTTTCGTCCCAGCGCCGAGATATCCCGTGGCGCATCCACCAGTCCCTTCACCACCTGATTGATCTCGTCTTCCACATCGGCCACTGCAACCATCCGCGCCGCAGGATCGTTGATCCCCAGGCTCTCCAGCAGCACCGTGGCATGCGCCACCGCAACATGGTCCTGCCCCAGCCCCTCGGGCGTCTTGGCCTTGATGCCGACTTCGCCCGGCTTCACTCCCAGCAGCTCGGCCACGCGCTCGCGTAGCTCACCGGCAATCGGCACAATCTTCGGCTGCGCCAGCACCAGCACTGTGTCGACGTTCACAATCCTGTATCCAGCCGTCGCCACTTCTTCGAGCGCAGTTTGCAGAAACACATGCGACTCCGCGCCCTTCCACCGCGGGTCGCTTGGCGGAAAGAACGTCCCGATGTCCCCCGCCGAGACCGCTCCCAGCAGCGCATCCGTAATCGCATGCAGCAGCACATCGCCATCCGAGTGCCCAGCCAGCCCCTCCGGATGCTCTATCTTCAGCCCGCCGATCACCAGAGGAACGCCCGGCTTAAAGGCGTGCGAGTCAAACCCGTAACCAATCCTCATCCCCATTCTTGATTCCTCACCATCTCGACCGCGGATTCTCGCGGACGAACACGGATTTGCTTCTTGTCGTTCTCCAGTATGAACCGCCTGAACTGCGGTCTGGGGCCAAAGTTCAATAGTAGGCCGACTTCCAGCTTCGTCGCTCGCAGATAGTGAAGAATCTGCCCTTCATGTTCTCGATCAAAAACTGAAATCGCCTTCAACTCAAGAAGGACACAGTCGTTCACAACCAAATCAGCACGAAAATTCCCTGCAACTTCTCCTCGAAAATGAACTGGTACCGGAACTTCAGCGGCGACGTTAAATCCCGTTTGAACAAGAGCGATCCTCAACGCTTCCTGATAAACACTCTCCAGAAATCCGCCGCCAAGCTCCTTATAAACCTCAAAGAAAACCCCAATGATTTTTTCGGTTATCTCTGAGTGCAATCCACGAAATTCCTGCCCGTAACCCGCGTCTTGCTTTTCATTCATTTTTTGTCTTTCATCCGTGCTCATCCGCGTAAATCCGCGGTCGCCCGTCCAAGGTAAAACTCCGCCAGTTCAATATCTCCCGGCTGCGTGATCTTGAAGTTCCTCGCCGACCCCGGAACCACCGTCACCTCGATCCCCGCCCGCTCCAGCAGACTCGCCTCATCGGTCCCGGCGAACCCATCAGTCTCCGCCTCCATAAACGCCCGCCGCATCAGCCCCACGCGCGCCCCCTGCGGAGTCTGTGCCAGCACAATCCTCTCTCGCGGAATCGTCGCCGTGATGATCGCGCCGTCGGCAGTCCGATCGACCTGCTTGATCGTATCGACCGCCGGAACACCCACAATAGCCGCACCGTGCCTCGCCACCGCATCGATCGTCCGTTCAATCGTCGCAGGATCGATCAGCGGCCGCACCGCGTCATGAACCAGCACGATATCGTCGTCGTCGCACTCCAGTGCGGCCATCGCGTTGCCCACCGACTCCTGCCTATGGTCGCCTCCCTCTACCAGATGCACACGTGCGCCCAGTTTGAACTCCGCAATCTGCGCCTCAACGCGTTCCCGCTCCGCCCCACGCACAGCAACACACACCGCATCAACACGCGGCACCGCCAGGAACGCTCGCAGCGACCGGATCAGCACCGGAACTCCGCCAATTTCAAGAAACTGCTTGGGCGCAGCCGGAGTCACGCCGCCTGCGGCCATCCGGGTTCCAATCCCCGCCGCCGGGAGAATCACAAAAACTCGCATAACCACCGAATATACAAGATTGTGAGCATCTTGAAGACTGCTCCACTTTGCATTCGAACCTACTATGCACCTTGCGCTATCATCGATGCGCCGCGAGGGACGTGATGCGATTCGCCATCCTTAATCGATGCAGTTCCAATGCATGTAAGCTATCTCGCGGGTTTGCACTCGCATTGGTTCTCGGAATCACTGGGATACACGCACTTCCCCAATCCTCCCTACCCGGAAAACCAGTTATCTTCGGGTTCATAACCGACTCCAGCGGTGCAGACGTACCGAAAGCCGCCATCAGCCTTGAAGGTCCGGATGGCACGATCCTTCACACTACCGCCGATCAAAATGGCCAGTTCACCATCGAGGCTCCATCCGGTGACTACATTCTGAAGGCGAGTTCTCCAGGTTTCTCCATCTATAAAGAATCAATTCGTCTCACCGACGTAACCTCGATGAAGAGAAATATCGTTCTTACTCTGTTTAACTGTACAGCGTGCGTCGAAGTCACTCCGTTGCCCAGACCTATCGAACTCCTTGATGCCTCACTGACATCGACCCTGCCTCTCAACCCACTCCCGCCCCTCAAACTCCACAAACGCCTGGCCCGCCCGAGCCGCCTCTACCCGTGAAACCCTCGAAGAGGCCGAATATACAAGATGCTTTTCAACCACTCCACAAACGGCCGGGACCCCTTGCCTCCCCCATAAAGAAAATGAGTCCAGGGAGCGCTGAGCACATCTATCCTGCTAGGCCTGTATCTTGGCCTCGGGGGTGTTCATGGGTATCCCGCCGATGGCGACACCTGTCGCCACCTCACCGCACCGAGAACTGATGGACGACCTTCTTCGGCTGCAGAAGGCCTCCCAAAGGATCAGCTCGCTTCTCAACCTGGATCAGCTTATCGACCGCATCGTGAACGAAGTAGCCTGCTCTTTCGGCCTCGTAGAGGCGAATGTCTTTCTCTACGAGCAGGAACGCGGGGAGCTCGTACACGCCGGTGTCCGCGGCTGCCCGGTGCACGGCAAAGGATATTGTCTGAGGTACGGCAAGGAAGGCATGGTCGGCTACGTTGCGGCCACCGGGCAGATGCGCTACGCCCCCGATGTCCGCAAAGACCCGTACTATATCTCTTGCGGTGGGTCCACGCTCTCCGAAGTCGCCGTCCCTCTGCTGGTAGAGGATCGGTTGATCGGCGTCTTCACCGCTTCCCATCCGGACCTGAACGCCTTCCCGCCCAAACAGTTGAAGATCCTGCAGGCTCTCTGCAGCCACATCGCCGTCGCAGTGCAGAACGCGCGGATCTTCCAGCAAGCGCAGCACGAACGTGAGCAGATGACCTCCGAAGCACTCGAAGCCCGCAGCATCCAGCAGGCTCTCTTTCCCAGGAGCTCGCCCTACATACCCGGCTTTGCTGTCTGCGGCCTGTGCATTCCCGCCGGAGCGGTCGGCGGCGACTGGTACGACTTCATCCCCCTGAAGGACGGCCTCTGGGGGCTCGTTCTGGCCGATGTCTCGGGCAAGGGCACAGCGGCCGCGCTTTTGATGTCGGCCGCCCGCGGAATCCTTCGCTCGCTCGCAGGAAACGGCTGCACACCCAGTGACTTGCTCCGGCGACTCAACCGGATGCTCGTCGAAGACTTCCCGCCCGCACGCTACGTGACCATGGTGTACGCCATACTGGATCCGGCAAACCGCAGGTTGACCTTCGCAAATGCGGGCCATCTTCAGCCGCTCCTGATCCGCGGCCAGGAGGCACGGTTCCTGAGCACAGATGTAGGAATGCCGCTCGGCCTGGGACCGGGAGACTTCTCCGAAGTAGAAGTGGAATTCACGCCGGGCTCCCGTCTCGTGTTCTACAGCGACGGCATCACGGAAGCCGCAAACCCTGAAGAGGAAGAGTACGGCCAGCGCCGCCTGCAGGAACATCTCCTGCAGCCAGAAGCTTCTTCCGAGAGCCTCCTGGCAGACGTACGTTCCTTCGTAAACGGCTACGGTTTGCACGACGACGCGACCGTCATCGCGATCAGGATGCTCGGGTAAGCCGGGGCTGCGCCCAAGCCGACACAACGCGACGCTCCGCCGCTAAGATGGAATCTCGATGCCATCTCAGCCCACACTCGCCTTCAACCGCGACCACATCCACCCCGGCGATCGCCTCTGCGTCGCCATCTCCGGCGGAGCCGACTCCGTCGCCCTCCTGCTAGCCATCCACGCCGCCAACACCGCGCCCCGCGAATCCCTCGGCGTAGGCCTCTCTGCCGCGCACGTCCACCACGGCATCCGCCCCGACACCGAGTCCGACGCCGACCTCGCCTTCGTCGAAGACCTCTGCATTCAGTTCGACATCCCACTCCACATCCACCGCGCCGACATCCCCGCCCGCGCCTCCCAGGCCCGCGAGACCCTCGAAGAGGCCGCCCGCACCGTCCGCTACGACTTCTTCCGCTCCCTCATCGCCTCCGGCCACGCCGACACCATCCTCACCGCCCACACCCTCGACGACCAGGCCGAGACCGTCCTCCTCAAGCTCCTCCGCGGTGCATGGACCGAGGGCCTCGCCGCCATCCACCCCATCATCCACATCAACACCCCCAATCAACGCCCCGGCAAGATCCTCCGCCCCCTCCTCCAGACCCGCCGCACCGAGATCGAAGCTTACCTCCACGCCCTCAATCAGCCCTGGCGCGACGACTCCACCAACGCCGACACCACCTACACCCGCAACCGCGTCCGCCACGAACTCCTCCCCCAGCTCCGCACCTTCAACCCCTCCATCGACCAGACCCTCGCCAACCTCGCCGAGCTCGCCCGCGAAGAGGAGTCCCGCTGGCAGGCCGAGCTCTCGCGCGTCCTCCCTCAGCTCCTCCTCCCCGGCAAGCCCGTCCGCGGAGGAGGCCGCAGCGTCTCCACCGCTCCTGGCCACTCCTCCCTCTCCATCGAGATCGAGCGCCTCCGCCCGCTCGACCCCGCACTCCGCCGCCGCATCCTCCGCGCCGCCGCCCGTCAGTTGGGCTCTCGTCTCAGCTTCGACGAGACCTCACGCCTCCTCGCCCTCTGTGGATTTCTCACCCTCCCCACCGTCGCCGCCCGCACCGGGGCCTCCCTGCACCTCGCCAACGGCCTCCGCGCCGACCGCTCCCCACGCGAAATCCGTCTCTACCGCGAGAAGCAGTCCGCGAATCCCGAATAAGTCCCCTCACCCCTTAGTTGCAGCGATGCCCATCGAATGCCCCCCTGCATCTTCCGGCAAAAGAGTAGAATCTTATTACCTGACGGGGTAGGACCGTTTCCGAGATGCCGGGCATCACCGTCGGTATTCCCGGAACGTTTCCTTTATCGCTATCGTCTAATGAAGTAGGCTCTCCGGAGGCTCCGGTGGGCCGGGGCCCTACAATCGCCAAACAGAGCACTCGGCGGCTGGGGCCAGAAAAATGAGGAAATAGGCTTGAACTCAACCGTCAAACAAATTCTGATCTGGGTCTTCATGATCGCCTGCCTCGTCTTCCTTTGGCAGTTCGTCGTCAAGGGAACCGGCTCCAATCAGGAGAAGGCCATCAGCCTGACGCAGATGCTTGGCGACGCCGACCAGGGCAAGATCGCCGAGATCACGGTCAATGGCACTGAGGTCACCGGGAAGTACCGCGACGACAAGACCCAGTTCCATACCACCATACCGGCCAACTACCCGGACATGTACAAGACGCTCCGCGACCACGGCGTCAACATCAATATCAAGGACCAGAACTCGAACGCGTGGCTCGGCTTCCTCATCCAGCTCGCGCCCTTCGCTCTGCTCCTCGGCCTCTGGTTCTTCCTCCTGCGCCAGATGCAGTCCGGCGGAAACAAGGCTATGAGCTTCGGCAAGTCGCGCGCCCGCCTCCTCTCCATGCAGCAGAAGAAGATCACCTTCAAGGACGTCGCCGGTGTTGACGAGGCCAAGGAAGAGCTCAAAGAGATCATCGAGTTCCTTCGTGAAGCCCAGAAGTTCCAGCGCCTCGGCGGACGCATCCCCAAGGGCGTCCTGCTCGTCGGACCTCCGGGAACAGGCAAGACCCTTCTTGCCCGCGCAGTAGCCGGCGAGGCCAACGTTCCCTTCTTCTCCATCTCCGGCTCGGACTTCGTCGAGATGTTCGTCGGCGTCGGCGCCTCGCGCGTCCGCGACCTCTTCGAGCAGGGCAAGAAGAACGCCCCCTGCATCATCTTCATCGATGAGATCGACGCCGTAGGACGTCACCGTGGCGCAGGCCTCGGCGGCGGACACGACGAGCGCGAGCAGACGCTCAACCAGCTCCTCGTCGAGATGGACGGCTTCGAGTCCAACGACGGAGTCATTCTCGTCGCTGCCACCAACCGGCCCGACGTCCTCGACCCTGCCCTCCTTCGGCCGGGAAGATTTGATCGCCGCGTCGTCGTCGACAGACCCGACATCCGTGGCCGTGAAGAGGTCCTCAAGGTCCACTCCAAAAAGGTCCCGATGGCCGAAGACGTTGACCTCAACGTGCTGGCTCGTGGAACCCCGGGCTTCTCCGGAGCCGACCTCGCCAACATGGTCAACGAGGCCGCACTCACCGCCGCCCGCTACAACAGAAAGTCGGTCCACATGTACGACTTTGAAGTAGCCAAGGACAAGGTCATGATGGGTGCCGAGCGCAAGTCCATGCTCCTCACCGACGAAGAGAAGCGCGTCACCGCCTATCACGAGGCCGGTCACACGCTCGTCTCTGCGCTGCGCGAGCACTCCGACCCGCTCCACAAGGTCACCATCATCCCCCGCGGTATGGCCCTCGGCGTCACTGTCTACCTCCCCGAGGAAGACCAGCACACCGTCACCAAGGAGTATCTCGAGACCCGTCTCGCGACACTCATGGGCGGGCGCTGCGCCGAAGAGATCTTCCTCGGCAAGATGACCACCGGCGCCGGCAACGACATCGAGCGCATCACCGAGCTCGCCCGTAAGATGGTCTGCGAGTTCGGCATGAGCGGGCTCGGTCCCATGACCTACGGCAAGAAGGAGGAGCAGATCTTCCTCGGCCGCGAGATCGCACAGCACCGCGACTTCTCCGAAGAGACCGCCAAGCAGATCGACATCGAGGTCCGCAGCTTCGTCGACACTGCCTACCAGTCGGCCTACAACCTGCTCAACTCCAACCAGGAGATCATGCACCGCCTCGCAGCGGCCCTGCTGGATCGCGAGACCCTGGACGCAGCCGAGATCAAGCTGATCATCGAAGGCAAGGAACTCCCGCCCATCAAGTCCGCGCTCGCAGGCGTTGACTCTGGCTCAGGTGGCGAAGCCCAGAAGATCCTCAAGCCCGAAGGCGGCCGCAAGCCCGGCTTCGGCGAAGGCCAGCCTTCACCCGCATAAACCTTTCAACCCAGCATCGAAGGAGAGGCAGCCCCCGTGGCTGCCTCTCCTTTTTGCTGCCTCCGGATCGGCTCATTTCGTACGAAAGTTCACGCTGTCGGTGTGACAGTTCCCCGCGTTTGGCATCCAACGTTTTCATGGACGTTGAGTGAGAGGAGGAAATTCCTGCTGGCACGTTTGCGGCTTAGCAGGCACCCGCGCTCACATGACTTTCTCTACCGTTTCAATTCACCGGCCCCCCGCTGCGATCGCCATTCCACTTGAATTTGCCCGACAGAGGAGGAGAGTTCTGTGATCAGCAAGAGTCTTCTATCGATCAGCATGGCAACAATTGTGATTTTGACCACCAGCTCGCTCGGTCAAAATTCGTCGCAAACGCCCTCGGGCAACTCCGCTCAGAGCACGACGGACCAGGATATCGACTTACTCAGGAAGGACATTCGCTCCCAGAAAAAACAAATCATCGCTGCCAATCTCCAACTCACTGACAACGAGGCGGAGAAATTCTGGCCCCTCTACGATCAGTACACCGCAGAATTGGTCAAGATTAACGACGCGAAGTATGCGGCTCTCAAGGAATATGCTGCCAGCTACAACACGCTCACCGACGATCAGGCCACCAGTCTTATGCGCAAGGCGATTGAAGTCGATCAGGCAGCAGCGCAGCTGCGTCTCAAGTACATGCCGATATTTGGTAAGGTGATATCCGGCAAGAAAACCGCTCTATTTTTCCAGATGGACCGGCGGCTGGTCGCGCTGATTGACGTGCAGCTGGCCTCACAGGTTCCTTTGGTACAACCTTAGAGCAGCTTCAGAAAGTTAGTGCAGCAGATACCAGGAATCTTGCTCAATGCCAGGCATCGACCCAAACCGATGGAAGTAAGCATGAACGTTGCAAAGGAGTGGCGATGATGAAGTTTAAGCGAAATTGCAGATCAGTCATAGCGCTGTGCTTGTGGGCCTCGATTGCGTGGGCCGATTCTTTAGAGCTGAAGAATGGAAGCCTGATTAAGGGCAAGTTCTTAGGTGGCACGGAGAATGAGATCAGCTTCCAGGTAGGCTCATCGGTGCAGAAGTACAACCTCGCTGACATTACTTTGCTCAGGTTTGATTCCGAAAGGGGCGCGAGTGACATGCCGGCCGAGCCGAAGAGCTCGCTTCCCGACGAACCCAAGCCACTGGCGACACCGGCGTACATCACTATCCCGGCAGGAACGCAGATTTCAGTACGTACCATCGATGCCATCGATTCCACGAAGAACCAGATTGGGGATCGATTCAAGGCTTCGCTCGAAGAACCGCTGATGGCCGACGGTAAGGTTGTAGTCCCTAAGGGGGCCGACGTATATGGCCGGCTGGCGGAGTCGAGAGAATCAGGGACGTTTACCGGTAGATCGCAGCTGCGGTTGGAGCTCACGGGAATTGTCGTGAACGGGCTGACAGTACCGGTTGTGACGGGAGAATATGAAGTGACCGGCAAGTCGCGCGGGGCGAGCACTGCAAAGAGAACCATCGGCGGAGCAGCTCTCGGATCGATCATCGGCGCCGTCGCTGGCGGCGGCCAGGGTGCAGCGATCGGGGCGGGCGCTGGTGCGGCGGCGGGTGCTGGGTCGGAGATAATCACAAAGGGAGACCAAGTGAAGGTGCCGAGTGAGACCCTGCTTGATTTCACCCTACGGCAGGATGTGTCGATGGCTATGCGCAGGAACTAACTCCCGGCAATCAGTGGTGGCGGCGTCGTCACGGAGCATCCCGACAGGCTATCGGGGCCTAAGCCGTATCGAAATCTTCGTCTGGTCGGCTGTCCGATTTCCACAGAAAATCCTGTCAAGCCCCCAAACCAGTCAACCCCATAAAAATAAACCACTTCCTAGTGGCAGAGTAGTTTCCCTCAATCCGCTAAAATAAAACCAGACACACAAAGAAGGAGAGCCCCGGCGCAACCGGGGCTTTCCTTTTCACCCATAACTCATTTCTTTTGAATATTTTGGCAATTAAACCCTTTAGATGGAATATTTTACATAATAAGTCCAAACCTAAATCCAATGCAATGAATACTTTACATAAAATCCCCCGGGGGAGGGGGTGCCCCTCCTGTCAAACTCCAACCAAACGCATTACACTTGACGTTGGAAACGCCCATGTCGAACGCCGATCCGAAGAACTCGCTCAAGATCATCGCCGCCACTATCCTCATCCTCGCCACGGTCGGCTATCTGGCCTACACCGGCGTCCGCGACAACAAGAGCTACTACGTCACCATCAGTGAGCTTCAGGGCATGGGGAACAAAGCCTACGTCCGGCACCTTCGCGTAGCAGGCAACGTAGCTCCCGGCAGCATCCACCGCGTAGGAACCAACGCGACCTTTGATCTTCTCGAGCAGGGTCACCATCTTCAGGTCAGCTATCAGGGCACCGAGCCGCCGCCCGACACCTTCAAGGACGACGCACAGGCCCTCGCCGTCGGAACCTTCGGCCGCGACGGAGTCTTCCACGCCACTGAGATCCAGGCCAAGTGCGCCTCCAAGTACGCACCCGTGCCGAATCAGCAGCCCGCGACGACGACAGCGGCAACAGCGCTGCCCGCAGCCCGATAAAATAAATCCGCCGCGCCACAAACGGACGACCATGATGCAGACGGAAGCAACAACTCGCAGCAGTGCCTCCTTCACCGCTGCACAGCCCATCTGCGTCTCTGTCGAATCCGTCTCCAAGATCTATGGCACCTTCGCCGCGCTGCGTAACGTCACCGCCTGCGTCGCGCCGGGATCGTGCACCGTCATCCTCGGCGAAAACGGCGCGGGCAAATCGACTCTCCTGCGCATCATCGCCGGGCTCATCGCACCTACGCGCGGCACTGCGACTGTCTTCGGCGAAACGCCGCGCAGCCAGCGCCGCCGTATCGCCTACATGAGCCACGCGCCCATGCTCTACGACGAACTCACTGCCATGGAGAACCTCACCTACTTCGCCTCCCTGCATCGAGGCAACAGTTGCGCCTGCGTCGGCTCGCCCGAGATGGCCCTCCGCGCCGTCGGCCTCGATCCTTCGCTGCGTCGTCCCGTAGGCCAATACTCGCAGGGCATGCGCCAGCGCGCCTCTCTCGCACGAGTCCTCCAGACCGATCCCGAGCTTCTCCTCCTCGACGAGCCCTTCTCCAACCTCGACGCCGCCAGCGCAAAACACATGGTCGAGCTCCTCGCCGACTTCCGCACCTGGCCCGTCGCCGGCGGAGGCCAACGCACCATCATCCTCACCACCCACCAGGCGACGCTCGCCGAGCCACTCGCCGACCGAACTCTCACCATGCGCCAGGGTCAGATCGTCGAGATAGCCGAGACCGCCGCATGAAGGCATCTGCACCAGCTAAGACCAACGCCGCGCGCCTCCTTGACTCCCTCAAAATCACCTACGAACTACGCGTCTACGAGGTTGATCCAGAAGACCTGACCGCCATCTCCGTCGCCCGCAAGATCGGCCTCCCTCCCGAGCAGGTCTTCAAGACCCTGCTCACCCAGACCAACGATGGCGCGCACCTGTTCGCTGTCATCCCCGGCGACGCCGAGCTCGATCTGAAGAAACTCGCCAAAGCAGCCGGAGTAAAAAAAATCGAACTGGCATCACTCAAAGACGTCGAACCGCTCACCGGCTACGTCCGCGGTGGAGTCACAGTCATGGGGGCGCGCAAGCCCTTCCCTGCCTTCGCCGACGAGACCATTGAACTCTTCGACGTCATCAGCGTCTCCGCCGGCCTTCGCGGCCTCCAGCTCATTCTCAGCCCCGCAGACTATCTCCGCGCCGCCGAGGCCACGCTCGCCGACCTTACCAAAGCTGCGGTGCACGAATGAAGTACCTCTCGCAGATCCTCCAGCACCTGCGCAAAGACCTCCGTCTCGAATGGCGTTCGCGCGACTCCGTCAACGGCATGCTCTTCTTCGTGCTGCTGGTCGTCGTCGTCTTCTCCATCGCCTTCGATCCCGCGGGCTATCCGACGACGACGCGCCAGATCTCCGGAGGAATCCTCTGGGTGGGCCTGCTCTTCGCCTCCATTACAGCCCTCAACCAGTCGTGGACGCGCGAGCAGCGCAATCAGGTCCTCGAGGCCCAGCGCATGGCGCCCTCTGCCGCCTCTGCCCTCTTCCTCGGCAAGGCGCTCGCGAACATGTTCTTCGTCCTCATCGTCGAAGCGGTTCTGGCGCCCATCTTCATCGTCTTCTTCAACCTCCACGTCCTCGGCAACGCGTGGCTTCTCGCTATCATTCTGCCGCTCGGCACGTGGGCATTGGTGGTCAACGGAACCTTCTTCGCCGCGCTCGGCCTGCGCGCCCGCAACCGCGAGCTCCTGCTACCTCTCATCCTGCTGCCTATCTCGCTGCCCGCAATCCTGATGATGGTGCAGGCCACAACCGGCGTCATCACCGCAGAACTCGACCCGATCTACATCCGGACCTGGATCACCCAACTGGCCGGATACGACGTCATTTACACCACCGTCTGCATCCTGCTCTTCGAGACCGTTCTCAACGCCGAATAACGACCACTCGACGGCTTGACCATAAAACGCAAAACGTCGGCTTTCGCGCTAAAATAGACCCATCGTGGCCCGCTCATCCGCTCTCCGCAACGCCGCCTGGTTGTGGTTCCTCGCAACCGTCGCGGTTCTCGTCGTCGGCTTCCGCGAGGCCATCTTCCTCGTCCCGACCGAGGCGACGATGGGCGACGTGCAGCGCATCTTCTACTACCATCTGCCTCACGCCATCCTCGGCCTCGTCTTCCCTTACGTAAACTTCTTCGCTTCGCTCGCCTTTCTCTTCTGGCGGCGCCGCGATCCGTTGAAGGCCCTCACCGCCGATGCACTCGCCGTCGCCTCCGCAGAAGTGACTGTCCTCTACGTCGGAGTCTGCCTCGCGAGCGGCATGCTCTGGGGCAAGCCCGCCTGGGGAATCTGGTGGGCTTGGGATGCCCGGCTCACATCAGAACTCCTCCTCTGGCTGCTCTACGTCAGCTATCTTCTCGTCCGCCGCTTCTCCATGGCCGGTCAGACGGGAACTCTCGCCGCAGTGCTCTCGGTCTTCGCGGCGATCGACGTCCCCATCGTCTTCATGTCGATCCGCTGGTGGCGCACGCAGCATCCGGCTCCGGTTTTCGGGGACGGAGGCAGCCTCGACCCCAGCTTCTACCCTGCTGTCCTCTGGAACCTCGCCGGCTGGGCGATGTGGGGTGTCTTCATCCTTGTCTTCCGCTTCGCCCTTGAGCGCCGCAGGCAGCTCGCGGAGCAGGAAGAGGCCTTGCGCGCCATCGAGGCGTCGCTGGAGATTTCGCAATGACCTGGAACACTTTCTTCGACTTCAGCTCCATGGGCCATCGCCATCTGGTCTTCGTCTACGCGGGCGTGTGGATTGCGCAGGGAGCGTATCTGGCCTGGATCGCCTCGTCCTGGACGAAGACAAAGCGTAATTAAAAAAATCAACGAAGCCACATGAAGCGGCTTCGTTGTCCGAGAAGGAATTACAGATGATGCTCGAGCTCCCCATCTGGCAACTCTTCGCACCATCTGCGTGAACACGGACGAATGGAAAAGGTTTCGCATCTCTTTTGGCAAAATTGCAGCTTTCTTCTCCTGTTTCGGTTGCGGGCAGTTTTTTCAGGAACTTGCCGCTGCCCTCTCCGGCCGATAGACTCGCAAAAGTGCTGACCTTCCGTCCATCCTTTCCCCAGTTGCGAGTTCTAACGGCACTGGCGGCTATCTTATTGATTTCAGGCTGCCGTCGTAACAGCTTCCCCGATGTACCGGCGGGATACCGTGAGTATGCCTTTGTCAGCAATGGGGCGTCGAACACTGTCAGCGTTCTGGATCTCGTCAACCTCCGTCAGGACCGCACCCTGCGGGTCGGGGACAATCCCTCGGGCATGGCTGTGAATCCGCAGCGCAACGAGATCTATGTCGTCAATACAAAATCGGGTACGGTCTCAGTTCTGGATGCCGAAGGCATTCGAGTCGCGGCGACGATTCCCGTGCATCGTGACCCCTACTTCATCAGTGTGGATGGCGCCGGACGCCGGGCCTATGTCGCGAATTCAGGCTCGAACAACGTCAGCGTGATCGACCTTGAGAGGCGGCGCGAGATAGCTATTGCCGGTACCGGGGAGCAGCCAGGACTGGCGCGCATCGCGCCGGACGGGCGTTCGCTGGTGGTAACTAATCGCGGAAGCGGTAGCGTCTCGGTCTTTGCGGTGGGGGCGTACGATGCGGCGCCGCAGCAGATTCTGCGGCTCCGCGCGGCCTTTCCGGGGTGTCCGGGAGCCACAGACGCTGTGATCCTGCCGGACTCCTCGAAGGCATTCGTAGCGTGTTCGGGGGGACATCAGGCCATGGCAATCAGCCTGGCAGCCGTGCCGGACTCATGGGCGGCAAAACAGGACCCATCGCTGATGACCGATCACATGTTGGCCCTTCTCGATGTCGGAGCGGCGCCGGTCCATCTGGCGATGAAGCCTGATGGCGGCGAGATCTTCGTCTCCAACTTCGGTTCGGACAGCATCTCTGAGATCTCGACTTGGACCAACGAGGTCGGCGGGACGTACATGATCGGCACCAAGCCGGTCCGCGGGATCGTGAGCAGGGACAACAGCGCGCTCTGGGTGACGAACTTCGGTGCCGACTCGGTCAGCCTGTATAGCATCGATGACGGAAGGCTTGTAAACAGCATCCATACCGGCTCGGCGCCCGACGCCCTGGCCTTTTCGGCAGATGAGCACCTTCTGCTCGCGGCGGATGCGCACTCCGGCGACGTGGCGGTGATCCGGACGCAGGGGAGGCTGGGAGCGACACTGTTCACGATGCTTCCTGCCGGAAGCGGGCCAAACGACATTATCGTGAAGTCGTTTTTGATTAAGCAGTAGTCGTTTGCAACGCGCTTAAACCTGGCGGGCAAGGACGAGCGTGATATCGTCCGGCTGCTCGTCGGCTCCGATCCACGCATCGAGGGCCTGCATGACCTGGGCGGAGATGATGTGGAGGGGCTGCTCGCGGTAGCGGCGGACGACCTCCATAAGGCGCTCCTCGCCGAACTCACCAAAGTCGTTCTCTGGTTCCGTAACGCCGTCGGAGTAGGCGACGAGAATATCTCCGGACTTCATCGTGAAGGTGTCCTCGTCGTACTGCATGCCGTCGATGAGACCTACAACCGTGCCTCCGCGATCGAGCCGCCGGATGGTTCCGTCACGGCCCAGCACGAGCGGCGGAAGCTGCCCGGCGTTGGAGTACGTGAGCTGAGCGTTCGCTGCGTTGTAGTGGGCCAGGAAGAGCGTCGCGTACTTCTCGGGCTGGGTGCTGCGGTACAGGTGGCGGTTGAGCAGCGAGAGAATGCGGCCCGGCGACTGGAAGAGTTCATCGCAGTCGCGGCCGTTCTCATCGCGGCTCGCCGTCAGGCCAGCGACGACAGACTCGCTGTAGACGAGTTCTTCACTGGCGAAGCGATAGGCGCGCACGGCGGAGTGCAGCGTCGCCATGAGCAGGGCGGCGGAGATTCCCTTGCCGCTGATATCGCCGATGGCGATGCCGAGACCGATCTCGCGGCGCGGCGTGCCGTTGCGCGCCTCCTCGTAGAAGACGAGGAAATCATAGTAGTCGCCGCTGACGGAGCGCGCCGGGCGGCAGACTCCGTGCAGCTCCAGCGTGTCGAGACTCGTGATGCTCTGTGGGAAGAGGTTGGCCTGGACCTCCTGTGCGATGGAGATCTCGTTCTGGAGCCGCTCTTTCTCCTTCTGCTCGACGAGAAGGCGCTGGAGCGAGCCGGTCATCGTGTTGAAGGAGCGGCTGAGTTCGGCGAGTTGGTCCGTGCGCTGGACGCCGATACGGTGGTCGAGCTCGCCGCGATCGATCTTCTGCGTGGCCTCATAGAGATCTGCGACCGAGGCTGTGATCGTTCGGCTCAGCCGGATGGCCATGATCAGCGCCAGAAGCTCAATGACGCCGAAGAGGATGCAGAGGATGAGCAGACCGACGCGGTAGACATTAGTGACGATCCCGCCCAGCGAAGCTCCGAAGAGTTGGTTGTAGAGCAAGGACGGACGCGAATCGACTTTGATGGGAACGCTGTCGTGCTCGCCGGTCTCCCAGTCGATCATGCCGAGCGTTGAGAGAAAGTGTACCTGGACGTCGGCGAGATTGACTCCGGGAGGCTGTGAGCCGCCGCCGACGGACAGCTCACGAGGGAGCGGAGCGTCGCGCTGGGCCGCCTCGCGGGCCTTCTGCTCAATCTTCCGTTCTGCACTCTTCTGGATCTGGGGGGTTGCGCTGGAGCCGAAGCGCTCGACGAAGAGCTGGGCGTGCCCGAGCCCCTTCGAAAGCAGATCCATCATTGCGCTGTCGACGGGCAGGCTACTGACGACGCTCAGCACGCGACCATCGTTCAGCCGCTGCTGATTCAGCCCGACCAGGTATAGGTCCCTGCCGTCGAGGACGAGTCCTTGAAAATGCCCGCCCTCAAGCTCTGCGGCCCACGGAGGCAGGCCGAGCGGGGTCTTGTCGCGGTGGCTCCCTGTGTCGACGGGCGCTCCGTTGAGATAAGCCGACGTTTCGCGGCGCAGTTTGAGATTGGGCGTGTCGAGCCCGACCGTCCAGTCCATGTTGGGGGCATTCCGAACCAGCATGCCCTGCTGAAGGATGAGAGCAATCCGTTCGGTGCGGTGGGCGTTATCGCTGCTGAGCTGGCCCAGTTCCTCCTGAACGCGGGAGTCCACCAGGTGAATCGAAAACTGACCTGCAGCGACGTAAGCCGAGACGAGCACGAGCGTCACAAACAGCACCACCGGAGCTAGCCCGATGAGCAGGTACGTAACGACGAGTTTGTTGCGGAGGCTCCAGAGCATGCGACGCCGCACAATGCGCGTGAGCAGAGGAATAGCGACGACTGCAAGCGCAACGCCGACGAAGAACTGAATGACGCTGAAGAATGTTCCTATCGCGCCCGGCAAACGACGCAGTGCGAAGAGCAGGCAGAACCACGCAGCGAGCCACAGCGCCGCGCCGGCCAGGCCGGAGGGCGACCATTGCTTCAGCCATCGCTGGACTGGGGACTCAGCGGATTGCATGGTTCTCCTCGAGTTCGGACTGCCGCGCCATCCTGAGGGTGTAGCGGGTGGCCGAGAAGTGGGCTCCCGCTAACAGTAGCAGGCCGGAGAGGAACGCCCACATCATTAATCCAACTGAGATATAAAACGGCCCGTAGACGCCCTGAAAGTCGAGCAACGGCAGCGCGTGGATGTAGAGAACCTTGGCCAACTCCCAGAGCAGGCCGACGACGATGGCCGTCGGTAGCACTGCGCGCGCAGGGACCTTGCGGTTAGGGAGAATCCAGTAGATAAAGAAGAACAAAAGGATGCTGGCCGCGACGGCGCAGACCTGGAGGAACCAGAAGGACGCAAACGCGAAGAAGATATTCTCCGTGTGTCCAAAGAAGACCCAGGTGAGCACAACGCGCGCGCTGGAGGTAAAGGCCACTGAGGCCATGGCAAGCGCGCCCATGCCGAAGGCCAGACCTAACGAGACGGCCTGATTGCGAAGATAACTGCGGTTCTTTTTAACTCCCCAGACACTGTTGAGCGCAACCTCGAGCGGAAGAAAGACTCCGGTGGAGGTGACGAGGAGCATGAAGAGGGAGAAGAACTGCGTGCTCTTGCGGGGATGCGCGAGCAACTGCATGTTGCGCAGGACGAAGTCCTGTCCCGTGGGAAGGAAGCTCTTCAACATTTCGGCGACGACCTGCTCCATGGCGCGGGAGTGGAAGACGGCACGAGTAAGAGTTAAAAGGAGAACGATGAAGGGAAAGAGCGACAGGATGGTATTGGCGGCAACGCTGAAGGCGTAGGTGTGGACGTCAGTTCGCGCGAGATAACGAATGATCTCGGCGAACGGGACTCCGAGGCCGGCCTCACGGATGACCGGCTTCACCTCTGCAATGGACTTGGATTTTACTTTCTCGCCCTCGGACCGGGCCTTAGTGGACTGGGTCTTGGACCCAGGCGACTCAGCAAGATCTGTCGAGGCCGGCGATTCAACCTGCTTCGGCGATACCGGCGAGGCGTCCGGCTGGATGGGGGATGGATTGGGGGGCACGATAGAAAACATAGAAAACAAAACACGACGATATGACGGGATGACGGGCTGACTCGCCGGACCGCGCGACCTTACTGAGATGCTAGCAGAGCGAGGGCAGGCTTTCACGCCTTGGGAGATGATGCCAAAGCTGCAGGTTGACAATCCTCCTCACGGCTTCGAATCCGACGGGCAGCCCATTGCGCCGTCTCGGCGAGGATGGGGTCTTCAGCGGCGCTCCACTCGTCTAACTGCGGTAGAAAGCCCTGCTCACCGCTATTGCCCATGGCGATCGCGACGTTGCGGTGAAGGCGCTTGCGGCGCGTGCGCTCGAGCGGCGAGCCCTTGAACCAACGGCGGAAGGCGGGCTCGTCGAGCGAGGCCAGCCAGTCGAGAGCGGGGTTCATGAGTTCGGGCCGGGGCAGCATGCCCTCGCGCGGAGTAACCGGAGCGCTGCGGTTCCAGGGGCAGACATCCTGGCAGATGTCGCAGCCGAAGACCTGGCGGCCCATAGGCTCGCGGAGATCTTCGGGGATGGCGCCCTTCTTCTCGATGGTGAGGTAGGCGATGCAGCGAGAGGCGTCCATCTCGCGCGGCGCGACGAGGGCTCCGGTGGGGCAGGCGTCGATGCAGCGCGTGCAGGAGCCGCAGCGGTCGGCGGCAATCTGCAGCGGCACACTCTCCGCGACGGGCATCGAGGTAACGATGACCGCCAGGAGCAGCCACGAGCCGAGCTGCTGGGTGAGGACGCATGTGTTCTTGCCGATCCATCCGATGCCGGCTTGTTCCGCGATAGTGCGCTCGACGAGCGGCCCGGTGTCGACGTAGCAACGCGTCTCGCAGCCGAAGCGCTCGTGCAGCGCCTGCTCGATCTGTCGAAGGCGGGCCAGCAACTCGTCGTGGTAGTCGGTGGGAGCGAACGCACTCTCTTCCGCTGCTCCCTCGCGCCGCTCGCTGCTCTGCTTGCCGCTCCATGCATAGCGGGCGATCCAGCCTGTGCCGGGGAGCGCAGGGTCGATCGACAACGGCGCTGCGGCGTTGTAGTTCACTGCACAGACGACGACCGACCGCGCCCAGGGCATCGCAACCTGCACTCCGCTGCGAAGCAGGACGCCGCGCTCGTCGCGCCGCTTGAGGTACTCCATCTCGCCGGCACGGCCAGCATCAACCCAGTCAGCAAAGCGCTCCGCGGAGAGGCGTTCGGAGGGGCTTTCCGGGGCCGCGACCGGGGCGACCCCGGCAGCGTCAAAGCCCGCCAAGGCAGTCTGCTCACGCAGCCACTGCTCAAGCTCAGGAGTCCACTCCACCGCCAATCCGACCCTCCTCCAGCGCTTTGCTTCCGCGCTGATTCAAGGGTAAACTGAAGTTACGGAGAGGTGGCAGAGCCCGGTTGAATGCACCTGACTCGAAATGTGATTTCACCCATTTCGCATCCTCCAGCATCGGGTCGCATAGAGGCGATAACGCACATATCTAGAGTGGGTTACGGATTCTGGCGTTCTGCAGCGATCTGCATGGGCTTGCACGTAATCGGAAATTGAACGGACACTATATCGGACACCGAATAACGGCGCTTAATTCGATGAGGAATTTAGTGACGTTCTGTTCTCGATCTTGGCCGTGGAAGAGCAGATCCCATACTGGAACCTTCGCAGTCTAGTTCCCTGTTTAAGCTCGTGCGGCCGATCGATGGGACAATCGGCCATGTGATCGATGACCACCGTCAAGTCAGGGCTCGCCTCGTTCACCAGCGCGCTTTACAGCCTCGATGAGACGAGCGTTGTGAAGTGCGTGTTCAAAGCCAGGTGTGTTGTAGATGCCCGCATGCAAATCGCGAACAAGATGAGACTCGAGCCGGGCCGCTTCATCCATTGAAGCCGCCCAGGCCCGGCTCGCGCTGTATGCCGAGTGTGTTCAGTGTGAAGGAGACGATGTGGTACTGGCCGACGAGCATGGGCACCTCGATGAGCTGGCGCTCGTCGAGGTGTGCGGCGAGCACCGCCCAGGTTTCATCGGTGATGCAGGCGTCGGAGTGTAGCTCGTCGGCAGCGCGGAGCACTGCGGCCTCCAGCTCGGTCCAACCCTCCGCCTCGGGCCCGCTCTTGACCCGGGCGATCTCCTCGTCGGAGACACCCACCTTGCGCGCGAGGACGGCGTGCTGTCCCCACTCGTACTCGGCGCGGCAGAGCCAGCCTGTGCGGAGGATGGCGAGCTCGCGGAGACGGGGCGGCAGAGCCCCGTTGACCGCCAGAGCGACGGTGAAGGGCATCCATTGGCGGAGGAGGTTGGGATGCCGTACCAGCGTGTCAAAGGTGTTGCCAGTGGCGCTGGAGCCGATGCTATCGACAAGCACGCGGGACTCGGTATCGCGCTCCCCCGGGGGGAGGGGGTGGATGCGCGGGGATAATGGTCTGACGATGTCGTTCATACAGGAGCCTCTAACAACTCATTGGCGTGTAGTTTGCCCAATCCGATAGCAACAATGGCTCGCAACCTAGAAGTTCTTTCTATTGGTCGCGTGCCATTTCCTACTCAGTTGCAGGCCTTCTGCAGATCTGCAACTGAGATGGAAATAGTTCAACAGTTTTAGCTACCCGCAATCTCCAATAACTCATTGGCGTGTACTTTTGCCCATTCCCTCAGCAACAATGGCTCGCGACCTAGAATTTTCTTCGTATCGTCCACTACCGTTCCAATGTAGGCCATTCTTCCGTGTTCGACCTCGCGGAAAAATTGGGGTCCGCCCTTTGCGTACCCCGACTCGTATGTTGAACCAGGCCCACCCACCTCTTTTGCGAAACTTTCGACGTCACGAACGTCTGCTGTGAACTTGTGACCGGTAGCTGCAGTGAGAGTTTCAGCTACTTGGTCCGGAGCGAGTGCGTCCGCCGAAAACCAGTAGTCCTTTCCACCGTGTTTTTCCGGGCCTTCCATGAGAATTACGGCTGCAGCTTCTGCTACATCTTCCACTGCGGTAAACTCAATCGGCTTCGAAGTGAACATGCTGTACACACCGGGTTTGACGACCAACCCGGTGAGAAAAGTCTGCATGAACATATTCGGATGTAGATTCGTCCACGCTATGCCGCTATCGCGAAGATATGCTTCAATCAACTGATGCCAGGAGAAAACGATCTGGTATGAGTCATGCTCTCGGCTGAATACGCCCAGGTGCACTATATGCTTCACGCCGTTACGTCTTGCCGCATCGATTAGTGTCTTACTTTGCACAAGCATGTCAACCGTATAACCAGTTATTAGAAAAATGCTGGAGACGTTTTTTAATGCCTCATCGAAAGTTCGTGGATCATCGAGATCGATAAATCGCGATGATCCAAATTGGTTTGCCAGCTCTTCCAGATTCGCTCTCCGTCGCGACCCTACCGAAAAATATGCTTCACTCCTTTTTAGATTGGTGGCGACGAGTTTTCCTACTTGTCCGGTTGCACCCAACACGAGCAGGTTGCTTGAACTGTTCATTTGAATCTCCTTTTTACTATTTGTTTTTGAGTAGTTTGAAATCCAGGCTTGTCGATCTGTGAGGGCGTGGTTGCTTCACACCGGTGGATGGTCCTCGCGACGCCTAACTGTTGCGCGGTCAGGGATTCGTCTGGTGCTTAGTGAACGACGGAGTCGATTCCGCCCTCGGAGAACTCTGGATTTCGCGGTCGCTTCAGTAATACCGAGGATTGCTGCGGCGTCCTTGAGGCGAAGCTCGTGCACACAATAGAGATCTATCACGGTGCGCATGTGTGCTGGGAGGCGGCGCATAATGCTGCGCAACTTGTCGATCGTCTGGTCTGCTATGTAGCGTTGTTCAGGATTGAGCCCGGGATCTCGAAACTCCGGTGATTCAAATCTCTGCCAGTCCTCAAAGACTTGCTCCGAAATGACCTCCGGCATGCTTCGTCGTTTTCTTAGAACCATGAGAGAGGTGTTGATTCCGATCGTCATCATCCAGGTAGAGACGCTGCACGTACCTCTGAAGGTATCCAAGTGCCGGTATGCCCGCATTAAAGTCTCCTGAAGAACATCCTCCGCGTCTTCGCGATTGCGGACGATCCTCAATATTCTCTGTTTGAGCATTCCGGTGTACCGCAAGCACAATTCGCCAAATGCTCCTTGGTCTCCAGATCTTGCTCTGGAAAGCAGCTGCTCATCAGATACTTGCGAGTGTTGCGCGACGGAGTGTTTGAAGATCTGGGTGCTCATCGAATTCCTTCTGGGCTGATTTCTCCCGCTTATTTCCAGCCGCCGCCCAGTGCTTTATAGAGCTGGACAAGGCTCTGGCACTCGTTGTTTCGCGCCTGCGCCAACGTAAGTTCGGCGGCAAAGAGAGATCGTTGGCTATCAAGGACCGAGAGATAAGTGGCGGTTCCGCCCTTGTAGCGCATGAGCGATACGTTGACCGATTCCTGTAGATCCTTCACGGACCGTTCCTGGCGCTCGCGGACGGAGTGATATTTGTCATAGCCAATCAAAGAATCAGAGACATCTCCGAAGGCCCGCTGAATCGTCTGCTGGTAGCCGATCAGAGCTTGACGCTCTTCTGATTTGGCATAGCGCAGGTTGTTGCGCAGTGCGCCGCCCTCAAAAACTGGCTGCGATGCGGCTGCTGCGTATGTTCCAACTCCGAGAGGGGCCGGGATATGCGATCCGGGAAACTGGCTATGCCCGAATGCCGCGCCCCCGGAGCCGAGGAGCGAGATCTGCGGGAAAAACATCGCTTTGGCGACGCCGATGTTTGCGTTGGCAGCGACCAGGTTCTGCTCTGCCTCCCGAATGTCAGGCCTGCGCTCAAGCAGCTCAGACGGTAGTCCAGCGGGTAACTGCGGTGGAAGGCTTTCGTTCCACGTCCAGCCGTCTGGAGTTTCAATACCAAGGGGCTGGCCGCGAGGAACGTTGTCCGGATACTTGCCCAGCAAAATGTTGATGGCGTCCTCGGTCTGGCCGATTTGGCGCTCCAGATCTGGGATCTGGGCATTTGCGGTGTCGAGCACTTGCCGGGCCTGAAGCACGTCCAGCGTCGTGGCTACACCGTGCTGCAGGCGCAGCTGGGTTAAGTTGACAGAGTCTTGCTGGGTTCGCACTGTTTCTTTTGTGATCTGAAGTTGCAGGTCGAGGTCGCGAAGGAGAAAGTAATCGCTCGCCACATCGCTGACAAGGGTGAGGATTACGGTTTGTTGTGCGTCCTGGGTTCCCAGAAGTTGTGCCCGGGCCGCTTCGGTCGCGCGTCGATAGCGCCCGAATAAGTCGACTTGAAATACCACATCGCCAGCGAGCGAAAAGATGTTGGACTTGATGTTCTGGTCGGTCTTTCCGCCGCTGAAAGTGGGGTCAAGTGAAACCATCGGAAACTCATTAGAGCGCACGATGCCGACTTGAGCTCTCGCGGCATTGACCCGCTCGACCGCCAGTTGCAGATCATAGTTCTGTTTGAGCGCCGTTCGTATGAGTTCCTGCAGTTGAAAATCGTGGAACACCTGCCACCAGGGCAGATCGGCGAACGATGCGGATTGTGGTTGTAACTGTTGCGATTGGTCAGGTCCATGGAAGGCCGGAGGCGTCTGCACAGCCGGGCGATGATAGTTGGGGCCCACGGCACAGCCGGAGAGCATCGAGGCCGACAGGAGAAGGATCCGCCCGGGTCTTGAGCTCAATCTGTTCTGAACTTTATTAAGCATCTTGACTACCCTCCGCGATTGCATCGTCTTGCGGTACGGGGGTCACGAAACGAGCCCGGGCCGCCGCGGACCATCGCTCGACCAAATAGAAGATCGCGGGCACGGTGAATATGCCGAGCACGCTTGCCGCTGTCATGCCTCCGATCACGGTCGTGCCCATGATCTGGCGCGCGACGGAGCCAGCGCCCGACGCCGTCCAGAGCGGCACGCAGCCGAGAATGAACGCAAAAGAGGTCATCATGATGGGCCGCAGTCGAAGCCGTGCGCCTTCGAGCGCCGCATCGATCAGCGGCTTGCCATGCTCGAATTGTTCTTTCGCAAATTCGACAATAAGAATTGCGTTCTTCGCGGCCAGCCCTATCAGCATCACCAGCCCGATCTGCGCATAAACATCGTTCTCCATCTGAACCATGTAAGGCGGCAGGAACAGGCCCACGATGACGCGACGTAGCCACAACACTCCAAAGGCACCCAATATTGCGACTGGTGTGCTAAGAAGAACGCTGAACGGTAGACTCCAGCTTTCGTAGAGCGCAGCAAGAATCAGGAAGACGAAGAGGAGGGAGAATCCGAAGATGACTGACGAGGGTACTCCCTCCTCCGCCTTCTTTTCCTGGTAAGACATACCCATGTAGTCGAAGCCCATCTCATGAGGCATGGTCCGTTTAAAGACGTCTTCGAGAGCCGCCCTCGCCTGATCCGAGCTGTAGCCAGGCGCAGCGCTAGCGTTAATCTGCGCGGATCGGTACTCGTTGTAGCGCATCGTGAACTCAGGGCCTGAGCGTGTCTCAAACGATGCGAGAGCGGATAGCGGCACCGTTTCACCCTGGTTGTTGCGCACGTAGAACTGTCCAAGGTTATTGGTATTCGAACGGTAGGGGGCTTCGGACTCTATGTACACCTGCCAGGTTCGACCGAATTGGTTGTAATAGTTGACGAACAGGCCGCCCATATTCGCCTGAATGGTGTTGTAGACGTCGCTCAACGCCACCCCTTGCTTCAGCACTTTTTCCTGGTCGACGTGAATGAACTCTTGGGGCACGCTGGGTATGAATGTGGTGAAGATCGTGCCGATCTCAGGGCGCCTGCGAGCCGCTGCGAGGAATTTGTCTACGTTATCTGCCAGAAATTGCACGTCCCTGCCTGCGCGGTCCTCAAGGACGAATGTGACGCCTCCTGAAGTGCCGACCCCCGGGATCGCCGGCGGTGAAAAGCTGAAGACTGTTCCGGTTGGAAGGTTCTTAAGCTCCTCATCCAGACGTGCCTTGATAGCCTGATATTGTTCTACGCGGCTCTTGCGCTCATCCCAAGGTTTCAGGCTGACCCAAAAGAAGGCGTTATAGCTGGTCCGAACAAAGCTCAGCAAGCTGAAACCAGCTACGCTGGTGGTGTACTGGACGCCAGGGGTATCGGCGAGTATTTGCTCCACATGTCGCGCTGCCTCGCTTGTGCGTTCCAGTGACGCAGCATTGGGAAGCTGCATGCTGATGTAGAGATATCCTTGGTCTTCGTCGGGCAGAAAGCTGGATGGAAGCCGGCTGCCAAAGAAGAGCCCGAGCGCGCCACAGGCTACCAACAGCACCAGCACCATTGCTCCCTTCCGAAGAAGCGCACCCGACCAGTGGACGTAGCCTCCCGTCACGCGTTCAAAGAGGCTATTGAACCAGTCGAAGAACCTCTGCAATAACCCATGGCTCTCCTTCTTTCTCCGCAGCAAGAGTCCGGAGAGCGCGGGGCTAAGCGTGAGGGCATTGAAGGCAGAGAGGACCACCGAAATGGCGATGGTGATTGCGAATTGCTGATACAACCTTCCCGTGATACCGGGGATGAAGGCGGTCGGAACAAAGACCGACGAGAGAACTAATGCAATGCCGATCACGGGCCCGGAGAGCTCCTCCATAGCTTTACGAGCCGCATCTTTGGGATTCAAACCCTCTTCGATGTGGCGTTGCACACCTTCAACAACGACGATCGCGTCGTCCACGACTAGGCCAATGGCGAGTACCAGCCCGAACATCGAAAGCGTGTTAATCGAAAAACCAAAGAGCGGGAACAAAACAAACGTTCCAACCAGGGAAACAGGTACCGCCAGCAATGGAATCAGCGTGGCACGCCAATCTTGGAGGAAGAGGTAGACCACCAGGATCACAAGCACAATCGCGATCACGAGCGTCCAGAGAATCTCCTTCATGCCTTCTGTGACCGGGGCCGTCTGATCAAGGGCTATGGCATAATCCATATCTTCGGGAAAACGCTGCTTCATCTGGGCCAGGAGCTTTCGGACACCCTCCACAGTTTGAACAGCGTTCGTTCCGGGCAATTGGTACACAGCGATCCCGCCAGCCACCTTGCCATTCAGCCGACAGAGCATGCTATAGTCCTGGGTGCCCAATTCGACCCGGGCTACATCTTTCACGCGAACGATGCCACCGTTTGGTGCTTCGCGCACGATGATGTTTCCGAACTCCTCCGGCGACTTCAGGCGTCCTTGAGCCAGCACGGCATAGGTGAACTGCTGGTCGCGAGGCGCCGGTTGGCCTCCAACCTGACCTGCTGGGTTCACTGTGTTTTGTGCCTGAATAGCGTTGGAAATGTCTGCGACTGTGATGCCGAGCTTTGCCAATTGGTCAGGTTTCACCCACAGCCTCATGGCATACTGGCCTGCACCGAAGACCTGGGTTTGGCCCACACCATACAAGCGCGCGATAGGATCATTCAGGTTGATGTAGGCATAGTTAGATAGATAGGTCCCGTCATGGGTTCCGTGTGGCGAATAAAGGTCGATGATCATGAGCGGAGCGGTAACCGCCTTCTTGACGGAGACCCCATAACTGTTGACCGAGGGCGGCAACTGACCCGTTGCCAGCTGCTCGCGCGATTGCGTGAGCATCAGGTCCATGTTGGGATCAGTCTTAAGGTCGAAATCGATCATCAACTGTGTTTGCTGATTGGCGGTCGCGTTCAGCGAGTACATGTAAGTCATGTTGTCCACGCCGTTGACCTGCTGCTCGATGGGTGTTGCGACCGCGTCCTCAAGGGTCTTGGCATCGGCGCCGGGATAAGTCGCTTGCAACCAGATTTCGGGTGGTGCAATATTCGGAAACTGCGTTATCGGCAGGGTCGAGATCGTGACTGCGCCGACAATCACCATCAGAATCGCGATAACCATCGCGACTATCGGCCGGTTGATGAAGAACTTGGACATAACTCCGTTCCCTTTGCGTTTTGGCTATTGGTCAGCGGTTACTCGACATTGCTCTTGAAGGGCTTGGTTTGCACCTTTGTTCCCGGCGGCAAGTTTTGCTGGCCTTCGACGACCACTCGATCACCCGGTTTTAACCCTTCGCGGATGACCCACATCGTGCCCGTCCGCTCTCCGACTTGAACCGGACTCATGGCCACACGGCCGTCTTGCTCCACAACCGCAACCTGGTAACTGCCCTGTTGCTCAGTGACTGCAGCTTGGGGAACCAAAAGGGCATTCTGCTGTGTTCGAACCACCGCGCGCACCTTTCCGTACTGCCCAGGACGCAGAACGTTGGCGGGATTGGGAAACAGAGCGGCCAATTCGATTGCACCGGTGTTCTGATTCACCTGGCGATCGGCAAAGTAAAACTCCCCTTCATGCGGATATGCGGATCCGTCGGCAAGAATGAGCTGCAGCCTCCAGCGATCCTTTTCCGAACCCGAAAACCGCTTTTGCAGGGCAAGATATTCCTGTTCGCTGACACTGAAATAATCCCTGATGGGATCGACCGTTGAAACCGTGGTGAGTACTCCACTGCTGGTGCTGACCAAGTCACCAACCTGTGCCTGTGCGATGCCGGCAATACCGTCTATTGGAGAGACAACATAGGTGAAACCGAGGTTGATGCTGGCGGTCTCGACTGCGGCCTGACCGGCATGAATCTGTGCGTGCGCGGAAGCTATGGATGCCTCTGCCACCTTCACCTGCGCCTTATTCGCGAGGTTAGTCTGGTTTGCATTGTCGAAATCCTGCTGGCTGACGGCATCAGCCTTTGCCAGGGGAGCATACTTCTCAACATCGAGCTGGCTCTTGATCTGGTTCGCTTCCGCTGTTGCGAGCTGCGCCTCATCCTGAATCAGCTGCGCTTGCGCCTGATCTAACTGCCCCCTTGCCTGGTCGAGTGCGGCCCGGAATGGGCGAGGATCGATTTCGAAGAGCGGTTCGCCCTTGTGTACAAAGGAACCTTCCTTATAGTCCCGCTTGAGCAGGTAGCCCGTGACCTGCGCTTTCACATCAGCGTTCACCTGCCCGGTAAGGGTTCCGATCCATTCGCCGTAAACGGGAACGTCTTTTTCTTCAACGGCTGCAACCTCCACCACGGGCGCCGAGGACGGCCGCACCGAGGCCTTAGCCCCTGAACGAGTGACTACATTCACCAGGATGGCCGCGACCAGGGCACCAGAGGCCCATGCCAGGTGCTTCAGTTTCAGAAAGGAATTGATTTTCATCAGTTGCTTCTCCTGCTTCCGGAACGTTGATCTCTCGAGGCCCTCTTGTTTCGGGAAACCCGCATCGTGTCGTCGATCGGCCGGTCTTCCGTTATCTCCTCGACAATGCCTTTCATCCACACGCCCTCCACGGGGCGCACCCCGGCCAGATGCATGGCCAACAAGAGCTCGCGCCCTGCATCGTCGACACCCGTCAACTGCCTCATGTCTAGTTCGATCTGCCGGCCTGAGTGCAATGCGGATCGCCAGGCATATTCGATTTCAAGCACCCATGGGCCCGCGAGCCTACCGGCAAGTTCCAGCCTGCAGAAGTCGCCATCTTCGTGAACCGTGACCTGCAACATCGCGTCCTCACCTCCGAAATGGCACGACATTTGAGATTGTGGCGAAATCGTCTGCACTCGTAACTAGCAATCCATGCCGAAGTTCTTGCCAACGATGCCGAACTAAATTTCGTATTTGTGCAGGCTTCTTGGCATATTTCGCATGAAAATTGGCACACTTTGCGAGTGACAAAGGCACCCCTGGAGGGCAACAATGAGGTCTGCGGACTGAGCTCTGAATGGAGTTCAGGCTACGCCATAAGTGCCTTCAATTGCGCGAGTTTGCCCATGGCCTGTTCGATACCAGATCGCATCAAAGTGCCCCGACAGTTCTGGACACAGCTTCAGAAATATGACCTTGCACCCGCGGCGGCGTTGCACCATGCGCATCTGCCTCTCGTCGCTTACGAAGACGAGGCGTACCTTCTCACTACGGCGCAGTTCTTTGCTCTTTGGCGGAGCATCGGTGAAATGTGTCCGGATCATGCATTTGGTTTGAATTTTGTCTCGCAGGTCGATTTTGCGGCTCTCCCGCTGGCGACGCTGGCGTCGTATTATGCTCGCGATTATCGAGACGCGCTTACCCGGCATGCACGATTCAATCAACTCTGCGCGCCGGCGGAGATGCGTATTCAGGAGCGAAGAGACGAATGCGTGATTTCGAAAAAATGGCTGTACGCTACCGAGGAGGAGCCACCCCTGTTGGTCGATGCGTGCTTGGCCATTCTTGTTGAATTGGGGCGCAGGGGAGCCAAAGTTCCTATTAGGCCTAAACGGATCGATTTGAAACAGCGGCGCGAGCGCGGCAATACCCACGAAGCGTATTTCAATTGTCCGGTCAATTTCGGCGCGGCGCGCAATGCGATCGTCCTCCACAGCCAGGATTTGGATCGCCCGTTTGTAACCTACAATGCCGAACTCCTTGAGATGGTACAAAGTGCATTGGAGAAGAAGGCGAGAGGGTGTCGAGAGGAAACATCTGCGAGCGAGCAGGTGAAATGGCTCTTGAAACAGATGCTCGCCGGCGGCCGGCCCGACATCACGGATGTTGCGCGCGAACTCGGATTGAGCGTTCGGACTTTACAGCGCCGCATCGTTAAGGAAGGGACCACGTTCCGGGATCTTCTCCTTGCGGTACGCCAGGAACTAGTGAGAAAATACTTTGCCCAGCCTGGAATACAAATCAACGAGGTGGCTTTCCAACTGGGCTACGAAGACACAAACTCCTTCTATCGTGCCTTTCGCAACTGGGAGGGGACCACACCATCGCAGTGGAGAACCGATTGGAAAGAGACCGGGGTTTCCAGTTTGTCCTAGGCCCATAGTCCCCTGCCAGAAGTGAACGACATGAACCGTATGTTTAGCTGCGGGCATCTGGCGCTCAGATGTCGGCAAAACGCTTGAGCGCGACCGATCTCTGATTGTCAGAACCGGGCCGCTCATATGTTCAATCCGCCGACGTTGGAAGCTTCCCAAGATACCCGTGACTGTCTCGCGCGTCGTGCCGATGCACAGCCCTATTTCGCCATGCACGAAGGGAATATGGATATGTGTGCCAAGGTTCGTTGACCCTCAGTCCGAGGAGTAACCGAGCCAGCCTTGCAAATATGTTGTGCATCATCGCGATTGTTCGCAACGTAGACAGGTCTGGTTATGGCGCAGGTTCAGTTCGTGTGCCGCCGACAAAGGCGCATTCGAATAGTGCGCAATGACAGCTAGGAATGGTGGCTTCTGCAAGTATATTGACGCCGCGTGCTAGTTACTATAAGTCTCCCATTCGTTACCGTAGACAAGATCGGCACTGAGATTGGCCGACGTTCCTTTGCGGCTCAAAAAAAACAGGAGAATCTTGGATGAAAGCGTATCGAATTTATTCCGGCAGAAAGCAGGATGCACTCGAGCTCATCGAGCACACGGTTTCAAACCCCACAGCGCGCGAGGTCCGGGTGCGCGTGCGCGCGGTATCCCTCAATTATCGCGACCTAATGATTGCCTGGGGCAATTACCCGATCCCAAGCGATCCGCCGCCCGTCGCCGTTGCTGATGGTGCGGGTGAGGTGATCGCAATCGGCCCGCAAGTGACTCGCTTCAAAGTCGGCGACCACGTCGCCATCCCCTACTACCCCGATTGGATCGATGGCGAGCCGACGCCTGAAAGTACCCATAGGGTGCCGGGTGCCGCCATTGACGGCATGCTGGCGGAAGAAATTGTCGTTCCCGAAGACACACTAATTTCGGTTCCCTCCTGGATGGAGTTCACTGAGGCGGCGACACTCCCGTGTGCGGGCGTCACGGCGTGGAACGCTCTCTTCGTTGGGGGTGCCGCTAAGCCCGGCAACACCGTGCTGCTTCTGGGAACCGGCGGAGTCTCAATATGGGCGCTCCAACTAGCCAAAGCCGCTGGATTGCGCACCATCATCACCTCCTCCCGTGATGAAAAGCTCGAACGCGCGCGCTCCCTCGGAGCGGACCACACGATCAACTATCGCCACAATCCCGAGTGGCAGCAGGAGGTGCGACAGATCACCGGCGGACGGGGTGTCGATGTCGTCGTCGAGGTTGGCGGCGACGGAACTCTGGGTCGTTCGCTAGCCTCCATACGCCCCGGTGGCACGGTTGCCATCGTTGGCGGTGTCGGCGGCTGGTCAACTGCGATTGAGGTTCAGTCGATCTTGATGCGATCCGCACGCGTGATGGGCATTTTCGTCGGTAGCCGTGCGATGTTCGAAGACCTGAATCGGTTCGTCACCGCCGCAAAGATTCGGCCGATGATCGATCGGGTCTTCAGCTTCGATCAGGCGCGCGAAGCCTACGCGTATCTGGAATCGGCCAACCACTTCGGCAAGGTCGTGATCAAGGTCGGCGACTGAGCGCGATCCAACTCGAGTCCGCATCACCCGGCACGCGGTTGTCCACCGCTATGAGCTGAACCATGATCCGTCACTTGGATGTGCCAAGAGGTGAAGAGGCATGCGAATGCCGGATCAGACGTCGCTGCAGACTGGATCGGGCTCTGGGTCAAGCGATCGGTAGCACATATTGCCGTAAGCAGAATCAACATTTCCATCGAGGCGAAGCCGCGCCTCACCTGAGAGGAGCAACTCGATGCCAAAGCCGTTCACGACCATCGTAACGCCCTCGTTTAAGGCCCCCTCCGAAACGTACCAGTATTCGCCGGCAGTCCGGATCGGTGACCAGATTCTCGTCTCCGGCATCGTCGGGGCCGACGCCGAGGGACGGCTTCCTCCCGACTTTCGCAGTCAGGCTGAGAACGTCTTCACGACGCTCGAAGCCATTCTCAACGAAGCGGGAGCGACGCTTGATGATGTGGCGAGCCTGAACAGTTATCACGTCGGCGACATACATAGCCAGTTGCGCGAACTCGTGGACATAAAGGCAACGCGGATCCGGGTGCCACACCCGGCCTGGACGGGCGTCGGGGTGACACAACTCGGGGTGCCGGGGGCGCTCCTCGAAGTATCAGCCGTGGTCGTCGTTCGCGACTAGGGCTTGGACACACAAGCTCTGAGCCACAGGCGGGGTGCGGCGAGTAGGACCGCGGCGAGGAAGTTCCTGGGATCCTTGAGCGCGAATTTGAACGCTCACTAGCCAACTCACGAATCAGGGAATCCGCTATCACTAAGGAAAAGGAGAATCTATGAACATTGGCGTAATCGGAACTGGAGATATTGGTGCAGTGATTATCAGAAAATTAAGAGGCGCAGGTTATTCAGTGAAAATGGCAAATTCAAGCGGCCCAGAGTCACTAAGAGATCGCCTGTCTCATTCTTGGATTTCGTGCACATGTTTGGTTGCCTGGAGTCACGCTATTTTTGGGAGGCAAAGGATGCTGAAGCCAAAAAGAGACGCGGGATCGCCAGATTTGGCCGTGGTCGAAATGAGGCGCTCCCTTGCGCAAAGAATTAGAGAGCTGGCACAGGAGCCTGGAGAACATCTGACGCCGATTCCGGGACTGTCGCTCTATCACCGGACCAGTCCAACCCCTTGCTTCCGGGCTTCTTATGAGCCGGGTCTAAGCATCTTTGTCCAGGGACGGAAGCGCATCCTGCTCGGTGGAACGGAATACCTATGCGACAGTTCCTCGTTCCTGCTCTCGTCCATTGACGTACCCGCGCAGAGCCAGATCGTCGAAGCCTCGGAGAAGACACCGCCGCTGTCAATCTTCCTTCGCCTCGACATGCCAACGGTCCGGGAAGTTCTGAGCCGGGATGACATTCCAGAGAGGCCGCCCTCTACGCATCGTCAAGGGCTCGTCGTTGGTGAGGCCACCGTCGGGTTGCTCGGTGCCGCGATGCGTATGCTTGAGCTTCTCGACACGCCGGAGGACATACCGTTTCTCGGTCCCTTGGCTCACCGCGAGATCCTGTATCGCATTCTTCGGACACCGCAGGCAGGCAGACTGCGCGCCATTGCAACAAGCGGTGATCTGGTTCAACAAACAGCACGAGCGATCTCGCGGCTGAGAGAGAACTATGCAAAGCCTCTGCGCATGGAAGAACTCGCTTCTACAGCAAGGATGGGCGTTTCAACCCTTCACCATCAATTCCGGGCTCTCACAGGAATGAGTCCGCTGCAGTATCAAAAGCAATCCGTTTGAACTGGGCATGCAAGCCCGTCTTCGACAGATTGAAGGAGTGGGCCGCTATGACACTCTGAGCCAGCTCCATTCGCCTGCTTCACCACGCGGCGACCAATTTTTCCCCCGGGGCATGCCCCGGGAAAACAAGAAAGAAGCCGACAGATCACGAGCTAGCAAAACCGGAAAGCTTTACGAGCTAGCGAAGGCCAGCGATCAGTTTGAGGACTTGGCCATGTTCGAAGGCGGCGCGGCCGCGAAATGCGTGCGCCCATCCTGGATCA